>CALMTJ010000251.1 GCA_937872715.1 uncultured Methylobacteriaceae bacterium | reverse complement strand
GCCGAGGTCAAGCGTCGCCACGGCATGGACGCCGCATAGGCCGCGACCTGAAACGCGAACTCGCGGCCGGCTGGTTCATGTGATGGGCGCAGGCCGGCAGGTGACGGGGCCGCGCTGTCGCCCGGGCGTCACGGCCGCTGAGCGAGGGTCGCCAGGCCGTCTCCCTCCTGCGGCCCGCGGAAGGGGTATTGCTCCAGGAGAAGGGCCGTCGCGGTCTCGATTTCCTCCCGGAGCGTCGCGGCGGCCCCGGCGCCGTTTCCCGCCCGCAGGAGGTCGATCATGGCGGCGTGCCGGTGCGGAAGGCCGGCTCGGCTCATGATCATCCAACGTGCGTCCCAGAAGAGGGGACTGCGCCGCAGCCACAGCGATCCGATGAACTGGAGCAGGATCGACGAACCGCAAGCGGCGTAGATCGTGAACAGGAAGTCGCGGTCCGCCGCCAGCACCGTTTCCGGGTCCGAATCGGCGAGCGCCCGCAACTGTCGGTCGGAGAGCGCCGTCAGCCGCACGAAATCGAGAGATGCGAGGTTGTCCGCCGCCATCCGGACCGCCAGCGGCTCGAGCTCGGCCCGGATAGCGGCGAGCTTGCCGAAGGCCTCCCGGCTGAGGCGGGGCACGACGGCTGAGCCCGACGGCAGGATGTCGAGCGCCTGCTCCGCCGCCAGCCGGCGGAGGGCGGTGCGGGCCGGCATCGCGCTCGTCCCGAGCGCGGTGGCGACCTTGCGGATGCTCAGCTTGGCGCCCGGCAGGAACACGCCTCCGATGAGTGCATCGCGCAATCGCCGGTAGGCCTGCTCGTTCAGGTTCGGCTCGCCACTCCCGTCTTCCTGGCCAGAATTGATACCGCTTGATTTCATTTTGTGATCACACTATCGTCTCCGCCGTGGGTCGCCGGTCGACCTGCCTCGGAGGTTGGGATGGCGGCAGCGCAGGCCTTGTCGAGGAACTGCGACCTTCCTGCGGCACTGGCCGACGTCCGCGCGCGCTACGTCGCTCAGCGGCGCCGCAGCGCCGCGCTGCATGCCCGGGCGCGGGGCGTCATGCCGGGCGGCAACACCCGGTCGGGCCTCGCCTACGGCCCGTTCCCGACGGCCATGGCCCGGGGCGAGGGCTGCCGGCTCTGGGACATCGACGGCCGTGGCTACCTCGACCTCTGCGGCGAGTACACAGCCGGGCTGTTCGGCCACACGGAGCCGCTCATCCAGCAGGCCGTCATCCAAGCCGTTCGGGACGGCGTCAGCCTCGCGGCCGTCGGCGCGCCCGAGGTCGAACTGGCTCGGCTCCTCCGCGACAGGTTCCCGTCGATCGACCTCGTGCGGTTCACGAACAGCGGCACCGAGGCCAACGTGATGGCGCTGATGGCGGCCCGGGCCTTCACCGGCCGCAGCAAGGTGCTGGCGTTCCGCGGCGGCTACCATGGAAGCGTCCTCACCTTCCCGGTCGAAGGGACGTCGAAGACCCTGGTGCCGATACCCTTCGTCATGGCCGATTACAACGATCCCGGCGGCGCGACGGCGGCGGCCCGGGCGCACGGGGCGGATCTCGCCGCCATCATCGTCGAGCCGATGCTGGGCAGCGGCGGCTGCATCCCGGCCGAGCGGGCCTTCCTGGAGAGCCTGCGGACGGACGCGACCGCGCTCGGCGCCCTCCTCGTCTTCGACGAGGTGATGACCTCGCGCATGGGCGCGGGCGGCCTGCAGGCCAGGCTCGGGATCACGCCGGACCTGACGACGCTCGGCAAGTATGTCGGCGGGGGCATGAGCTTCGGGGCGTTCGGCGGCCGGACGGAGGTGATGGACCTGTTCTCCGCATCGCTCTCCCATTCCGGGACTTTCAACAACAACGTGCTGAGCATGGCGGCCGGGTGCGTGGCCATGGGGGAGGTGTTCACCCCCGAGGCCGTCGCACGGCTCTGGGACCGGGGCGAGCGCATGCGCGCGGCTCTCGACGACGCCTGTGCGGCGGCCGGCGTGCCGATGCACTTCGCGGGGCTCGGCTCGATGGCCACCGTGCACTTCCGGCGGGGACCGCTCGCCCGGCCCTACCTCCCGACCTCCCAGGAGGAGGGCCGGCGGGAGCGCTGCTGCTTCCCCCTGCTGGCGGCGGGCATCTACCTGCCCCGCCGCGGCATGGTCGCCCTGAGCCTGCCCGTGACCGACACGGATGTCGACGCGTTCGTGGCGGCGGTCGCCGAGTTCGCGGCGCTCCGGGCCCCCCTCCTCGCACAGGTGGACGCATGATGCATCGACGACGCTTCATCGCCGGGGCTGCCGGCTCGCTCGCAGCCGCGACCGTTCCCGCTCGGCCGCGGGCCGCGGATGGCCGCGTCCTGAAGATCGTGCCCCAGGCGGCGCTCACCGCCCTCGACCCCGTCTGGACCTCGGCGGCCGTGACCACGGCGCACGGCTACACCGTGTTCGACACCCTCTACGGCCTCGACGAGGGCGGCGAGGTGCGGCCGCAGATGGCCGAGGGCCACGCGGTCTCCGATGGCGGGCTCACCTGGACGATCCGCCTGCGCGAGGGCATCCGGTTCCACGACGGCGCACCCGTGCTCGCCCGCGACTGCGTGGCGAGCATCCAACGCTGGGCCAAGCGGGACACGTTCGGACAATTGCTGGCCGAGGCGGTCGATGCCTGGGAGACGCCCGACGACCGCACGCTCCGTGTCCGCCTGAAGCGGCCCTTCCCGCTGCTCGCGGCGGCTCTCGGCAAGAACTCGGCGATGGCGGCCTTCATCATGCCGGAGCGGATCGCGGCGACCGACCCGTTCAAGCAGGTCACCGAGATGATCGGCTCGGGACCCTACCGCTTCGTCGCGGACGAGTACCTGTCGGGCAGCCGCAGCGTGTACCGGCGGTTCGAGGCATACGTGCCGCGGGGGGAGCCGGCCTCCGCGACGGCCGGCGGCAAGGTCGCGCATTTCGAGCGCGTGGAATGGACGGTCATGCCGGATCCGGGCACCGCAGCGGCGGCGCTCCAGAACGGGGAGGTCGACTGGCTGGACCAGGTCGCCCCGGATCTCGGGCCGCTCCTCGGCCGCAGCCGCGGCGTCACCGTCGGGGTCAACGACCCGAGCGGCTATGTCGGCACCCTGCGCTTCAACACCCTCCATCCGCCCTTCGACCGGGCCGAGATCCGGCGGGCCGTGCTGCGCGCCGCCGATCAGGACGATTACCTGCGGGTCATCACCGGCGATCAGCCGAAGCTGTTCGGCGAATGCCGCAGCATGTGGCCCTGCGGCACGGCCTACGGGGTGGAGCGCCCGGCCGAGAAGCCCGACCTCGAGGCCGCGAAGCGCATGCTGCGCGAGGCCGGCTACCGCGACGAGAAGGTCGTCATCATCAACCCGGGCGACCTGCCCTCCATCGGGCCGTTCGGCGAGGTCACCGCCGACCTCCTGCGCCGGCTCGGGATGAACGTCGAGCTCGTGAACACCGATTGGGGCACCGTCGTGCAGCGCCGGGCCAGCCGGGAGCCCGTGGAGCGGGGCGGCTGGTCGATCTTCCACACCTGGTGGCCGTGCCAGACGATCGCGAACCCGGCCATCAATCCCACCCTGAGGGGCCAGGGCTCGACCGGGTGGTTCGGCTGGTACCGCAACGACCGGGTCGAGGCGCTCTCGTCCGAATGGCTGCGGGCGCCCGACGAGGCGGAGCAGCGCCGCCTCGCCGCGGCGATCCAGGACGAATCGTTCCGCGAGGTGCCCATCGTGCCGCTCGGGCGCTACTTCATCCAGACCGCCTACCGGTCGGACCTGAGCGGCTTCGTGCGCAGCAACATGACCCTGCCGTGGAACGTCCGCCGGGCCTGATCCGGCGGCCTGCCCGCCTGAACTCACGAGGAGACCACCGATGGCTCGCCTGTCCCGCGACGAGATGAGGGGCAAGGCCCAGACGGTGCTCGGCCTCGTCGACCCGGCGGAGCTCGGCTCGACGATCATGCACGAGCCCCTCCTCTGGAACGTCACGCCGCCCGGGCGGCGCCACGAGGCGCTGACCGAGCCTCTCGATCCCGGGCGCTACTGGAAGTACCTGACGGCTCAGGACGACAACCCCGCCAACACGACCCAGAAGGACGTCGGCGTCGCGACCCGGGCGGTCGAGGAGTTCGTCGCCGAGGGCGGACGGACGGTGGTGGAGCTGACCATCGGCGGGCTGGAGCCCGATCCGGAAGGGCTCGCGCAGGTCGCCCGGGCGACCGGCGCCCATCTCGTCATGGGCTGCGGCCATTACGTCGACGATTACCAGGACCCCGCCAACGAGGACCGCACGGTCGACAGCTTCGCGCGGGAGATGATCGACCAGGTGCAGGAGGGCGCCTGGGGCACGGGGGTGCGGGCCGGCATCGTCGGCGAGATCGGTTGCGTCTGGCCCTGGACGGAGAAGGAGAAGCGGGTCCTTGCAGGCGCGGTCATCGCCCAGCAGGAGACCGGCGCCGCCCTGACCATCCACCCGGCCAGGCACGAGGACCATCCCTGGATGCTGGTGGAGTTCCTGCGCGACCGGGGCGCAGACCTGTCCCGCACGATCATCGACCATATCGACCGCACGATCTTCGACGACGATCGCCTGTTCAGGCTCGCCGATGCCGGCGTGGTGCTCGAATGGGACCTGTTCGGGCAGGAGGCGACCTATTACGGCCATGCCGACATCGACATGCCGAACGACGGCGCCCGCCTGAAGGCGATCCGCCGCGTCCTCGACCGCGGCCATCGCGGCCAGGTCGTGATCAGCCACGACATCTGCCACGTGATGCAGCTCTCCGAATGGGGCGGGCACGGCTACGGCCATATCCACCGCTCGGTGATTCCGCTGATGCGCAAGCGCGGCTTCACGGAATCCGAGGTCGCCGAGATCATGGTCGAGACGCCCCGGCGGCTGTTGACGTTCATCTGCGGCGGCGCGACGCAGCGCGAAGGCGGGGCGGGGCGGCCCTGCGCGCCGTCCGCGAGTTCGTTGGCGGGGCGGCTCGCCGGCCGAGGATGCGTTAGGCCGAGCGCTCCGACGGGAGCGTCCGGGGGCGGGTGGCCGACTCGCGCCCCGGGATCCGGGCCTGCGGCCTCCCGTACCCATGGTCGGCGTTCCGCGGGGGCATCCGGGAGATTATAGGACGCGTCGAGCGGAGCTGTCCGCACGAAGCCCGGCTTCGGGCGGGGACCGGCTCCTCCTCCTCCCCGCCTCGACCCGAAGGGATGCCCGCCGTGACGTCGCTCGTGAAGATCTGCGGCCTTTCCACGGCCGGGACGCTGGAGGCGGCGCTCTCCGCCGGGGCGGATCTCGTCGGCTTCGTGCGGTTCCCGCGCTCTCCCAGGCATGTCGAGCTCGACGTCGCCCACACCCTCTCCGGGCAGGCGCGCGGCCGGGCGGCCCGCGTGCTGCTCGTCGTCGATGCGACCGATGCGGAGCTCGACGGCGCGGTCGCGGCGATCCGGCCCGAGCTGATCCAGCTGCACGGGAGCGAGACGCCCGAGCGGGCGGCCGCGATCCGGAGCCGGACGGGACGGCCCGTGATCAAGGCCGTCGGTGTCGCGACCCGGGCGGATCTCGCGCGGGTCGCCATTTATCGGGGCGTCGCCGACCGCGTGCTGCTCGACGCGCGGCCGGCGCCCGGGGCGGTCCTTCCCGGCGGGAACGGCGTCCCGTTCGACTGGTCGCTGCTCGCCGAACTTGACGGGGGGCCGGACATCATGCTGTCCGGCGGATTGGACCCGGAGAACGTCGCAGCCGCGATCGCGGCGACGGGCGTGGGCGCGGTCGACGTGTCATCCGGCGTGGAGCGCGCGCCGGGCCAGAAGGACCCGGACCGCATCGCGGCCTTCGTGACCGCCGCCCGCGCGGCCTTCGCGCGGGGGAGAGCTGGGGTGGGGCCGTGAGCGTGCATCAGAACCCGAACACCTTCCGGGCCGGGCCGGACGAGCGCGGCATGTTCGGCACCTTCGGCGGCCGCTTCGTCGCCGAGACCCTGATGCCGAACATCCTGGGCCTCGAAGCCGCCTACGAGGCCGCCAAGGTCGATCCGGCCTTCCGCCGGGAGATGGACGGTCACCTCAAGCATTACGTCGGGAGGCCGAGCCCGCTCTACTACGCCGAGCGCCTCACGGATCATGTTCGCGAGTTGGCGGCGGCATCCGGCCGGTCCGGCGGCGCCAGGATCTACCTGAAGCGCGAGGAGCTGAACCATACGGGCTCGCACAAGGTGAACAACGTCCTTGGCCAGATCATGCTGGCCCGCCGCATGGGTAAGCGCCGGATCATCGCCGAGACCGGCGCCGGCCAGCACGGGGTCGCGACCGCCACCCTCTGCGCGCGGTTCGGGCTGGACTGCATCGTCTATATGGGCGCCGTCGACGTCGCCCGGCAGAAGCCGAATGTCGACCGCATGAAGATGCTGGGCGCCTCGGTCGTGCCGGTCGTGTCCGGCACGAAGACCCTGAAGGACGCCATGAACGAGGCGCTCCGCGACTGGGTGACCCATGTCGAGACGACCTTCTACTGCATCGGCACCGTCGCGGGACCTCACCCCTACCCGGCCATGGTGCGGGACTTCCAGGCGATCATCGGCCGGGAGACGAAGGAGCAGATGCTGGAGGCTGAGGGCCGCCTACCGGATTCGCTCGTCGCCTGCATCGGCGGCGGATCGAACGCGATGGGGCTCTTCCATCCGTTCCTCGACGACCGCGAGGTCGCGATCTTCGGCGTCGAGGCGGCCGGCCATGGCATCGCGGGCGGGCTCCACGCCGCCTCGCTGACGGGCGGCCGTCCGGGCGTGCTGCACGGCAACCGCACCTACCTCCTCATGAACGGAGACGGCCAGATCGCGGACGCTCATTCGATCTCGGCCGGGCTCGACTATCCCGGGATCGGCCCCGAACATGCCTGGCTGCACGAGGCCGGCCGCGTCACCTACCTGTCCGCCACGGACGAGGAGGCGCTGGCCGCCTTCCGGCTCCTGTCGAGGCTCGAGGGCATCATCCCGGCGCTGGAGCCCGCGCACGCCCTCGCCAAGGCGGCCGAGCTCGCCCCCACCCTGCCGGCCGATCACCTCATGGTGGTCAACCTCTCCGGCCGCGGGGACAAGGACGTGCCGCAGGTCTCGGAGATGATGGGGATGTGATGGTCTTCACCGCAGGCGATAGTGGAAGCGGCAAGATATAATTTCAATAAGCTTATCCTCGCCGACACCGCTTATCCTGTACACTAAGCGGTGTTCGGCGTTAATTCGTCGCGACCATAAACCTTTGAGGTTACCTCGAAGGGGCTCCGGCTTACCCAGACCTTGAAAAGCCGATCGACGCGTCTCGCGGATCAACTCGTTTATCTTGGCTACGATGTTTGGATCCTGGTCTTGCCAGTGGAGGTAATCCGACCATGCAGGAGCCGTGAAGACGACCTTCACTCTTCCGGCAGCTCGAAATGGACGACATTTCCGCTCTCAAGAGCGGCGAGCGACTCGCGCAAGTGGGCCGCGTTCGCTTCCGTGCCCAGAAGATGCAGCGTCTCGCGCAAGCCTTCCAGCTCGGCGAGCGGCATGATGACGATCGGCTCCTTCTTTCCGCGCACGACGACGAGTTCCGTCCGGTCGGCGACGATCCGATCGAAATGCGACGCCATGTTCGCTCGCAGCGTCGAGTATGAGACAGGAATCATCACTAAGCTCCGTACAGGACCTTGTACGTAAGCCAAACCAGCTTGCTCGGCAAGCTCACTCGGCCGGCACGAGCGCGGCGTCTCCCGGCTGCAGCGCCCTGTGTCGACGGTGCCAGCGGCTCAGCATCAGGTAGATGGCTGGCGTCGTGTAGAGCGTCAGCGCCTGCGAGACGAGGAGGCCGCCGATGATGGTGATGCCGAGCGGCCGGCGGATCTCGGCGCCGACGCCCGTCGCGAGCGCCAGCGGGACGGCTCCGAGGAGGGCCGCGAGCGTGGTCATCATGATGGGCCGGAAGCGCTCGGTCGCGGCCCGCACCGCCGCTTCCGCGGGCCGCATCCCGGCCGCCTCCGCCTCCAGCGCGAAGTCCACCAGCATGATGCCGTTCTTCTTCACGAGCCCGATCAGGAGGACGAGGCCGATCAGCGCGATGATCGAGAGGTCCATCCCGGCGACGTTCAGCGCGACCAGCGCGCCGAGGCAGGCGGACGGCAGGGTCGAGATGATGGTGAGCGGGTGGACCAGGCTCTCGTAGAGTATCCCCAGGATGATGTAGACGGCCGCGAAGGCGGCGAGGATCAGGAGGCCCGAACTGCCCGATCCGGAGGCGGCGTCCTTCGCCTCGCCGGCGAACTCGGCGTGGAGCGTGTCCGGCAGGTGCAGGTCGTTCACGGCCTCCAGGACCGCCGTGCTCGCCTCCCCGATGAGGACATCGGGAGCGATGTTGTAGGTGATCGTCACCGACGGGAACTGGCCCTGGTGGTTGATCACGAGCGGCGTCGTGCCGCGCGTCACGGTCGCGACGGCCGAGAGCGGAACCTGGATGCCGCTCGCCGACGCGACGTAGATGCGGGTCAGGTCCTCGGGATCGTTCCGGTCCTCCGGCGCCACCTCCAGCACCACGCGGTACTGGTTGCGCTGCGTGTAGATCGTCGAGACCTGCCGTTGGGAGAAGGCGTTGTTCAGCGCGTCGTCGACGTCCTGGATGCGCACGCCGAGGCGCGACGCCGCGCTGCGGTCCACCGCGACGTTCGCCTGCAGACCGCCCTGCTCGCGATCGGTCGAGACGTCCTGAAGGAGGGGAAGCGTCCGCAAGCGCGCGAGAACGCGGGGCAGCCATTCCTCGAGCTCGGCGAGGTCCGGCGTCCACAGCGTGAACTGATAGGTCGCCTTCGAGCTCCGCCCGCCGGCCCGCATGTCCTGCGCCAGGAACATGTAGGTCCGGATGCCCGTGATCTCGCCCAGCTGCCGGCGAAGGCGTTGCGTCACCTGGGCCGAAGGCTCGCGTCCCTCGCCCGTCTTCAGGCTGATGAAGAGCCGGCCCTGGTTGATCGAGCCCGCGCCGAAGCCCGAGCCCACGTTGGAGGAGACGCCCGTGACAGCCGGGTCGCGCCGGATGACGTCCGCCACCCGCTCCTGCAGCTCGGCCATGGCCGGGAAGGAGATATCGGGCGCGGCCTCCGTCGAGCCGACGACCAGGCCGGTATCGTCCTGGGGGAAGTAGCCTTTCGGGATGGCCCGGAACATCTGGACGGTCACCGCCACGGTCGCGAGCGTGAGCAGCAGCATGAGCCACCGGTGCCGAAGCGCCGCGCCGAGCGAGGCGCCGTAGGCGCGCTCCAGCGCGCCGAGCGCCCCGTCCACGAGACGGTCGAAGCGGTCCGCGCCGCCCGGGCGCTGCGGCAGCCGGGCGACGATGGTCGGCGCGACCGTCAGCGACACGAAGGTCGACACCATCACGGCGAAGGCGAGGGTCACCGCGAATTCCCGGCAGAACCGGCCGATGATCCCCGGCAGGAAGTAGAGCGGGATGAACGCCGCCAGGAGCGACAGGCTGATCGACAGCACCGTGAAGCCGATCTGCCGCGACCCGGCGATCGCCGCCTCGATGCGGCTCATCCCGGCCTCCACGTTCTTCTGCACGCTCTCGATCATGACGATGGCATCGTCAACGACGAAGCCGACCGAGATGGTGATCGCCATGAGCGACAGGTTGTCGAGCGTGAAACCCGCGGCCCACATCAGCGCGAAAGTGCCGGCGAGGGAGAGCGGCACCGTCACGCCGGCCGCGAGCGTCGGCGCCGCCCGGCGCAGGAACAGGAACACGACCAGCATCACGAGCGTGATCGTCTCCCCCAGCGTCACCTGCATGTCGCGGAGCGACGACCGGATGGTCACCGTGCGGTCGGACATGACCTGGATGTCGATCGCGGCCGGCACCCAGCGACGGAGTTCCGGGATGAGCGCCTTCACCCGATCCACGGTCTCGACCACGTTCGCGTCCGGCTGCTTCGTCACGGTGAGGGTCACGGCCGGCAGGCCGTTATAGGAGCCGGCCGCCCGGGTATTCCGGGTGCCCCGCTCGATGCTCGCGACGTCGGCCACCCGCACCACGGCGCCGTTGGCCGACCGCACGACGAGCCGGCCGTATTCCTCCGGACTGGTCATCTGCCCGTTGGTGGCGATCGTGATCCCCTGGTCCGGGCCGTCGAAGGCCCCGAGCGGGGATTGCGAGTTGCCGTTCACGATCGCGGTCCGGACCGCGTCGAGCGACAGGCCCATGGCGGCGATGCGCTGCGGATCGAGCCGGACCCGTATCGCGGGCTGCTCCGCTCCGCTGACATTCACCTCGGCCACGCCCTCGACCTGGGCGATGCGCTGGGCGATCACCGTGTCGGCGACGTCGTAGATCGCAGGGCCGGCGAGCGTCTTCGAGGTCAGCGCCAGGATCAGCACCGGGAAGGCGGACGGGTTCGCCTTGCGGAAGTTCGGCAGGGTCGGGAGGTCGGCCGGCAGGTCGGTCGCGGCGGCGTTCAGGGCCGCCTGGACGTCGCGCGCGGCGTTGTCGATCTTCCGGTTGAGATCAAACTGGACGGAGATGGAGCTCGTCCCGAGGGAGGATTGCGAGGTGATCTCCGTCACGCCCGCGATGGAGCCGAGCTGTCGCTCCAGCGGCGCCGCGACGGTGGACGCCATGGTGGCGGGCTCCGCTCCCGGCCGGCTCGCCGACACCCGGATGTTCGGGAAATCCACGGTCGGCATGGAGGCGACGGGCAGGAACCCGTACGCCACGAGCCCGACCAGGACCAGCGCGACCGAGACCAGCGTCGTGGCGACCGGCCGCCGGATGAAGGGGGCGGAAAGGTTCACGGCAGCCGTTCGAAGGGATCAACGACGCCGATCCCGAGCGGAACGAAATGCTTCACGTTGCGGGTCAGGAGCGTCAGGCGGGCCTCTTTCGCGGTTGCCGCGATCGCGATGTCGACGAAGCCAGGATGCCGGCCGTGAGCGATGGCATCGTCCGCCATGGCGCCGATCGCGCGAGCAAGTGCTGCATCGACGCCGATGATGCGCGACGCGAAGCGCCGGGTGACCTCGTCGAGCCATCGTCTGATGCGGTCCGCTCTGCCGACGGCGCCTGCACGAGCCAGCTTGCTGGCGCCTTGCTCCACTTCAGCGAAGCTCATCGTCGACAGGTGAAGGTTGACCGCCTGCCCGGAAAACCAGGCGCGCACCTCGGCATTGGGCGGAGCGCGGTCGGGGGAGAAGGCCGAGATCACCGACGTGTCGAGAAGGAAGCCGGTCAAACGTCGACGTCCCGAAGTGGCGTCTGATCCCGCTCGACCTCATCCATGCCGGGGAACGCGAAGAGAAGGTCCGCGAACGAGCCTCCCGTCGGCGGATACAGCCGCTCGGCATCTTCGATGGGAACGAGAACGGCCGCCGGCTTCCCGTGGCGCGTGATGGTGGTCGGCTCGCCTCTCTCCGCGGCTTCGATCAGTGCTGACAGCGAAGCTTTCGCATGGCGAACCTGGACGACCTGCATCATGGAGCCTCGTGTGACCACACGTGGTCATTTCCGATACGGATACTCGAAGTCAAGCCGCCTCACTCAGCCGCCTCCCGGACGGGCAGGTCGGGGCGGCCCCGCTCGAAGAGCGGCAGCTCCGGCTGCGCGTCGGGCGCCACCGGCTCCGGCCGCCGCAAGCCCAAGCGAGCCCGCAGACTCTCGAAGCCGAGATAGATCACGGGCGTCGTGTAGAGCGTGATCAGCTGACTCAGCACCAGCCCGCCGATGATGGTGATGCCGAGCGGCACCCGCAATTCCGCGCCCGCGCCGTGCGCGAGGGCGAGCGGCAGCGCGCCGAACAGGGCCGCGAGCGTGGTCATAGTGATCGGCCGGAAACGCAGCCGGCAGGCCTGCACGATCGCGTCTTCCGGCGCGAGGCCCCCCTCCCGCTCGGCCGCGAGCGCGAAGTCGATCATCATGATCGCGTTCTTCTTCACGATCCCCATGAGCAGGATGATGCCGATCAGCCCGACCACCGACAGGTCGTGCCCGAACAGCATCAGCGACAGGAGCGCGCCGACACCCGCGGAGGGCAGCGTCGACAGGATCGTGAGCGGGTGGACGAAGCTCTCGTAGAGGATGCCCAGCACGATGTAGATCGTGACCGCGGCCGCGAGGATCAGCCAGGGCTGGCCGGCGAGCGAGCGGCGGAACTCCGCCGCGTCGCCTGAGAAGGAGGAGGTTATGGCGGATGGGAGGCCGATATCCGCCTCCGCGGCCGCGATCGCCTCGACGGCCGCGCCGAGCGCCTGCCCGCTCGCGACATCGAACGAGATGGTGGCGGCCGGGAATTGCTCCTGGTGCGCGATGGAGAGCGGCGCCGTGGTCCGCTCGATGCGGGCGAGCGCCGCCAGCGGCACCTGGGCGCCTCCCGCGGCCTGGATGTAGAGCTTCGATAGGGCGTCGGGGCTCGTCTGGTATTGCGGCGAGGCTTCCAGGATCACCCTGAACTGGTTCGCCTGGCCGTAGATGGTCGAGATCTGGCGCTGCCCGAAGGCATCGTAGAGCGTGTCGTTCACCGTCTGGACCGACACTCCGAGCCGCCCCGCGGCCTCGCGGTCGATCGTGATCTGGATGCGGAGCCCGCCCTCCTGCGTCTCGGACGCGACGTTTCGGAGCGCACCGTCGGCCCGAAGGCGCTCCGCCATCAGCCTCGCCCAGCGCGACACCTCGGCCGGGTCCGAGCCCGACAGGGTGTACTGGTATTGCGAGCGGCTGGCCCGCGTCGCGATCTGGATGTCCTGGACCGACTGGACGAAGAGCGTCGCGCCCGGGACACGCCCCACCGCCGCCTTGAGCCGTTCGCCGACCTCCGCCGCCCCGGCGGCGCGGTCGTCGCGCGGCTTGAGGCCGATCGCGAGGCGCGCGACGTTGGGCGTGGCGTTGAGCGGCCCGACCCCGGCCACGAACACGATGCCGGTGACGTCCGGGTCCTGCCGGACGATGGCCGCCACCCGCTGGCTCAGCGCCGAGATGTCCCGGAAGGACACGTCCGGATCGGCCTCCAGCACGGCGACGAGCAGGCTCGTGTCCTGGTCGGGCAGGAAGCCCTTCGGGATGACGAGGTAGAGCCAGGCGGTCAGGGCGAGGGTGCCGGCGGTCAGGAGCAGCATGAAGCCGCGTCGCCGCAGCGCCCAGGCGAGGCTCGCGTCGTAGAGCCGGGAGAGGCCCGCCATCGGCGCCTCGAGCCAGAGCTGCCAGCGCGCCTCGCGCTCCGGCGGCACGTGCCGGAGGAGCCTCGCGCACATCATCGGCGTCAGCGTCAGCGACACGGCGGCCGACACCACGACCGCGATGGACAGCGTGAGCGCGAATTCCCGGAACATGCGGCCGACGAGGCCCGTCATGAACAGGAGCGGGATGAAGACCGCGATCAGGGATACGGTGAGCGAGATCACAGTGAAGCCGATCTCGCGGGCGCCGTCGAGCGCCGCCTTCAGCGGCGGCTCGCCTTCCTCCAACTTGCGGACGATGTTCTCGATCATCACGATCGCGTCGTCGACGATGAAGCCGGTGCCGATGGTGAGCGCCATCAGCGACAGGTTGTCCAGGCTGAAGCCCACGAGCCACATCGCCCCGAAGGTGCCGACGATGGAGAGCGGCAGCGCGACGGCCGCGATCAGCGTCGCCCGGATCGTGCGCAGGAACAGCAGCACCACGAGCACCACGAGGGCGGACGCGATGGCGAGCGTGATCTGCACGTCCCGGATGGAGGCCCGTATCGTGTCCGTCCGGTCCTGGACCAGCCGCAGCGAGACGCCGGCCGGAATAGAGCGCTGGAGGCGCGGTATCTCGGCCCGGATGCGGTCCACGGTCTGGACCACGTTGGCGCCGGGCTGGCGTTGGATGTCCAGCACGACGGCCGTCTCGCCGCCGTACCAGGCACCGACGCGGGAATCTTCCAGCCCGTCCACCACCTCGGCCACGTCCCGCAGGAGAACCGGGGCGCCGGTCCGGTAGGCCACGACGACGTTCCGGTAGGCGGAGGCCGCCTCGAGCTGGTCGTTGGCCGCGATCGTGTAGGATTGGCGCAGGCCGTCCAGCGCGCCCTTCGGGCCGGCGACGTTCGCGCCGACGATCGCGGTGCGCAGATCCTCCAACCCGATCCGGTAGGAGGCGAGGCGGGCGAGGTCGGCCTGGATACGGACGGCCGGCCGGACGCCTCCCTGGACGGAGACGCGGCCGACGCCGCCGACCTCCGACAGGCGCTGGGCCAGCAGCGTGTCGGCGATGTCGGACAGCGTGCGGAGCGGCACCGTCCGGGAGGTGAGCGCCAGCGTCACGACCGGCACGTCGGCCGGGTTCACCTTGGCGTAGGTCGGCGGGTAGGGGAGGTTGCGGGGCAGGGTGGAGCCCGCCGCGTTGATGGCGGATTGGACGTCCTGTGCGGCCGCGTCGATGTCGCGGTCGAGCTCGAATTGCAGGGTCACCTGCGAGAGGCCGAAGGAGGAGTTCGACGACATCCCGGCCAGCGCCGGGATCTGGCCGAACTGCCGCTCCAGCGGCGCCGTGACGAGCGACGCGATCGTGTCCGGGTTCGCGCCCGGCAGCCGGGTCGTGATCTGGATGGTCGGGAAGTCGACCTGGGGCAGGGAGGAGACCGGAAGCCGCAGGAAGCCCAGCACCCCGCAGAGCAGGACCGCGACCCCGAGGAGCGACGTCGCGATCGGCCGGAGGATGAAGGGCGTCGAGACGCTCACGGAGCCTGCGGCCTCGTATCCTGCCGGTCGCCCGCGCGGCCGTCCTGGAGACGGGACCGGAGTCCGCCTTCGCCGCGCAGCGGCGTCGCCTCCGGCCCGGCCTCGGCCCGCGGGGCGGGTGCGCCGGCCGCGGCGGGCGTCCCAGCCTCCGGCCCGGGAACCGTGGCGGTGGCCGCCTGCCCGTCTTCGCGTCGCCGTCGACGGTCGCGGTCATCGTCGTCGACCGCGGCGGATCACGCGCGGCAGCGACGACAGCGCCGGCCCGAGGAGGACGCCCGGCTGCGGCGGGTTCGGGTTCGGCCACACGGACGCGGTCGCCGTCCGTCAGCCGCGCGAAGCCGGTGGCGATCACGCGCTCGGGCGGCGTGATCCCGGCCGTGACGACCGCCACCGTCTCCGTCTGGCGCGCCACCGTCACGGGCTTCAGCACGGCCTTGTCGTCCTCCACCCCGTACACGAAGGCGCCGTTCGGACCGCGCTGGATCGCGGCGGTCGGCACCGTCACGGCGCCCCGTGTGACGTCCACCGTGAGCCGGACGTTCACGAAGCTTCCCGGCCAGAGCTGGAGGTCGCCGTTCGGGAAGGTCGCCTTCAGCTTCACCGTGCCGGTGGTGGCGTCCACCTGGTTGTCGACCACCTCCAGCCGGCCCCGGTCCAGCACGGCGCGGTTGTCGGATTCGAGCGCCTCGACGGCGAGCGGGCCCTTGGCGGCGGCGGCGTTCACGGCCCGCAGGTTCTGCTGCGGCAGGTTGAACAGGACCGTGATCGGCCTCAGCTGGGTGATCACCACGATCCCGGTCGTGTCCGCGGCCCGCACGAGGTTGCCCTGGTCGACGAGCCGGATGCCGGTGCGGCCGTCGAGCGGCGACACGACCGTCGTGTAGTCGAGATAGGCGCGTGCGTTGTCGATCGCGCCCTGATCCGCCTGGACCTGGGCTTCCAACTGCGCCACGCTCGCCCGCTGGGTGTCGGCCTGCTGCTTCGAGCCGTAATTCGTCCTGGCCAGCGCGACGTAGCGTTCGAGGTCCACGCGCGCATTGGCGAGGTTTGCCTCGTCCTGCGCCTTCTTGGCCATGGCCTGATCGTATTGCGCCCGGTAGATGGTCGGGTCGATCCGGGCGACCACGTCGCCCTTCTTGACGTCCTGCCCCTCCCGAAAGGCGAGCTCGAGCAGCCGTCCGTCCACCTGCGACCGGACGGTGACGCTGTTCAGCGCTTGCGCCGTGCCGACGGCCTCCAGGATCACGGGAACATCCGCCACCCGGGCCGGCGCCGGCAGCACGGAGACCGCGGTTGCGTCCCCCGGCCTCCCTCCGCCGCCGCGCGCCCGGCGGCCTCCTCCGGCCTCCTGCGCCGGCCTCGCGGCGAGGCCGAGCTCCTGCCGGAAGGCGTACAGGCCTCCACCCGCCATGAGCGCCAGGAGCAGAAGATAGGCGAGAAGGCGCTTCACGGCCGCAGCGTCCAGCGGAAGCCCGGCGATGCGGGCTCCGTCACCGCGACCGGCGCCGCCCGGGCGGGCGTCCAGCCGCCGCCCAGCGCCTGGTAGAGGCTCACATGCGCCTGGAAGCGCAGGAGCCGGATGCGGGCCAGCGCGTCCTGGTTGCCGAACAGGGTGGTCTGCACGGTGAACAGCGTGACGACGTCGATCGTGCCCTCGCGCAAGCGCTGCTCCGTGATGTCGAGCGCCCGGCGGGCCGCCGCGACCGCTTCGCGCTGCCGCCTCTCGTACTCCGTCGTCTCGCGAACCGCCACGAGGGCGTTCTCGACATCGCTCAGCGACTGGAGGATGGCCTTGCGGTAGGAGGCGGCGAACTCGGCCGCCCGGCCCTGCTGGAGGGCCAGCGCCCCTTCGAGCTGGTAGCCGTTGAAGATGGGCTGCGTCAGGCCGGCCGCCACCGAATAGGCGAGCGAGCCGCCCCCGAGCAGGGTGGACAGGGCCGCGCTGGCGAAGCCCGACGACCCCGTGAGCTGGATGGATGGGAAGAAGGCCGCCCGGGCGGAGGCGACGTTCGCCTGAGCGGCCGCGAGGTTCGCCTCCGCAGCCGCGATGTCCGGCCGGCGCAGGAGGAGCTGGGACGGCAGGCCCGGCCGCGTGCCGGGAAGCCGCAGCCGGTCGAGGCTTCCGCCCGCGACCCGGGCGCTCTCCGGGGTACGGCCGATCAGGATCGCGAGCGCGTTGCGGTTCTGCTGGAGCTCCTGCCGGAGCGGCGGCAGCGAGGCGCGCTGGGTCGCCACCACAGTCTCCTGCTGGGCGACGTCGAGCGCGGTGTTGGTGCCGACCCGCAGCCGGCCGCGCACGGCGTCCAGCACCCGCTCGGCGATGGCGAGATTGCCTTCCGCGATGCGGAGCCGGTCCTGCGCGGCCAGGACGGCGAAATAGGTGTTCGCGACGCCCGCGACGGTGGCGAGCGCCACCGCGTCCCGGTCGAAACGCGTCGCCTCCGCCGTGCGGAGCGCGGCGTTCGCGGCGAAACGGTTGCGGCCGAACAGGTCGAGCTCGTAGGAGGCGTTCAGTCCCAGGCTGAACGAGTTGGTCGGCCGGTTCGCGCCGCCGAACGCGACGCCGCCCGTCGCGTTGCGGGTGGACGACACGAGCTGCCGCGAGCTGTCGCCGGATCCCGTCAAGACGGGGAAGAGCGGGGCCGACGCCACGACGGCCTGCGCCTCGGCCTGGTTCAGCCGCGCGATCGCGGCCTCGATGTCGAGGTTCTCGGACAAGGCCGCCGAGACGAGGCGGTCGAGCTCGGCCGAGCCGAACGCGCGCAGCCATCCATCGGAGAGCGCCGCGGCCGGGCCGCCCCGGCCGGCCTTGAACGCGGTCGGGATCGCGACCTCCGTGCGAGGCGCGCCGATCTGGCAGCCCGCGCAGGCGATGAGCGCCAGCGCGGCCAGTCCGAACCGGCCGGCTCCGGCGACGTCGGGAAATGCGGTCGGGACGAACATCTGGGTCGGGCGGCGGACAGGACATCGTCCGCCCGGCGGAACTCTCCTCGCGGAAGCCCGGCGACCTTACGAAGCGTGGCCGGGGGTGAGAAGCGCCCGCGGGGTCGCATGAACAAGAATTAACCGGGCCGACAGGTTTCAGCCCCGGTCGATCCACGAGGCCGCGAGGCGGGCGACCAGGCGGTGGGCCACCTCGTCCTTCCCGAGTTCCGGCCATGTCTCGACGCCGTCCGCCGAGACGAGGTGCACGCTGTTCCGTTCGCCGCCCATCACGCCCGTCCCGGCGGACACGTCGTTCGCGACGATGAGGTCGCAGCCCTTCCGCGCGAGCTTTGCCCGGGCGTGCTCGACCACGTTCTCCGTCTCGGCCGCGAAGCCGACGACGAGAACCGGCCGGCCTTCGCCCATCCTGGCGATCCCGGCCAGGATGTCCGGGTTGAGGGCGAGCGGCAAGGAAGGCGGGACGCCGGAGCCGTCCTTCTTCAGCTTCTGCCCGGCCTCGGACTCCGTGCGCCAATCCGCGACGGCGGCCGCGAACACCGCGATGTCCGCCGGCAGCCCGGCCCGGACGGCCCCCTCCATCTCGCGTGCGGTCTCGACATGGACCGTCCGAACGCCCGCAGGGTCAGGGATCGATACCGGCCCCGAGACCAGGAG
>CALMTJ010000250.1 GCA_937872715.1 uncultured Methylobacteriaceae bacterium | reverse complement strand
GCAATAGATTCACGGCCCGTGCCGCCCGGAGGGCGGCGTTTTCGTTTCCGGATCGTCCCTCCGGATCGCCACGGAGATTCCCGTGCCCGCGCCCGCGACCTCGTCCATCCTGCCCGTCTACGCCCGCGCGGACCTGACGTTCGAGCGCGGCGAGGGTGCCTGGCTGATCACGGCGGACGGGCGACGCGTGCTCGATTTCGGGGCCGGGATCGCGGTGAACGCGCTCGGCCACGCCCATCCGCATCTCGTGGAGGCGCTGACCGGCCAGGCCGCGAAGCTCTGGCACCTGTCGAACCTCTACCAGAACCCGGACGGCGAGCGGCTCGCGAAGCGGCTGGCGGACGCGACCTTCGCGGACGTGGTGTTCTTCACCAATTCCGGCGCCGAGGCGCTGGAAGCCTCCATCAAGATGGCGCGAAAGTACCATTCGGCGAACGGCGAGCCCGACCGCTTCCGCATCGTCACCTTCGAAGGCGCCTTCCACGGCCGCACGCTCGCCACCATCGCGGCCGGCGGGCAGAAGAAGTACATCGACGGCTTCGGCCCGAAGGTCGACGGTTTCGACCAGGTGCCGTTCGGGGACGATGCGGCGCTGAAAGCCGCGATCGGGCCCGGCACGGGCGCGATCCTGATCGAGCCGGTTCAGGGCGAAGGCGGCATCCGGCCGGTGCCGACGGAGCGCCTGCGGGCGCTCCGCGAGCTCTGCGACGAGCGCGGCCTGCTCCTGATCCTGGACGAGGTGCAGAGCGGCGTCGGCCGGACCGGCAAGCTGTTCGCGCATGAATGGGCCGGCATCGAGCCGGACATCATGGCAATCGCCAAGGGGATCGGCGGCGGTTTCCCCATGGGCGCCTGCCTCGCGACGGCCGAGGCCGCCAAGGGCATGACGGCCGGAACTCACGGCACGACCTTCGGCGGCAACCCGCTCGCCATGGCGGTCGGCAACGCCGTGCTGGACGTCGTGCTCGAGCCGGACTTCCTCGACCGCGTGGCCCGCGCGGGCCTCCTCCTGAAGCAGCGCCTCGCCGAGCTGAAGGACCGGCATCCGGCCGTGATCGCCGACATCCGGGGCGAGGGCCTGATGATGGGCATCCGGACCCACATCCCGAACACGGATCTCGTCCGGGCGGCGCAGGACCACGACCTCCTCGTCATCTCGGCCGGCGACAACGTGGTGCGCCTCCTGCCGCCTTTGATCGTCGGCGACGCGGAGATCTCGTCGGCGCTGGACAGGCTCGACCGGGCATGCTCCGATCTCGAGGAGGAGATGCGGCAACCGCTCAAGGGCGCGGCCGAATGAACGCATCGCCTCCCCGACATTTCATCGACCTCGCCGATCTCTCCGCGGGCGAGATCCGGCGGCTCCTCGACACGGGCGTCGCGCTGAAGAGCCGGCGCCGGAAGGGCGAGGCGCCGGCCGAGCGCCCGCTCGCCGGCAAGACGCTCGCCATGATCTTCGACAGGCCGTCCACCCGCACCCGCGTGTCGTTCGATGTCGGGATGCGGGAGCTCGGCGGGGAATCGATCGTGCTGACCGGGCAGGAGATGCAGCTCGGCCGGGGCGAGACGATCGCGGACACGGCTCGGGTGCTCTCGCGCTTCGTCGACGCGATCATGATCCGCATCCTGGACCATGAGACGCTGAAGGAGCTCGCGGCCAACGCCACGGTGCCGGTCATCAACGGGCTCACCAAGGTCTCCCATCCCTGCCAGATCATGGCGGACGTGATGACGTTCGAGGAGCATCGCGGCCCGATCGCCGGCCGCACTGTCGCCTGGTCCGGGGACGTGAACAACGTGCTGGCCTCCTGGATGGAGGCCGCCGGCCCTCTCGATTTCAAGCTCCGGGTCGCGGCGCCGCGCGAGCTCAGCGACCGGGCCGGGCTCGCCGGCAGGGCGGCCGCCTTGCCGGCCGATATCGAGGTCACGGACGATCCGTTCGAGGCCGTCCGGGACGCGGACGCCATCGTGACCGATTGCTGGGTGTCGATGGGCGACGAGGACGAGACCAACCGGCACAACCTGCTCGCCCCCTACCAGGTGAACGGCCGGCTGATGTCCGCCTCCTCGCGCGATCCCATCTTCATGCATTGCCTGCCGGCGCACCGCGACGAGGAGGTCACGGCCGAGGTGATCGACGGTCCCCGTTCCGTCGTCTTCGACGAGGCGGAGAACCGCCTCCACGCCCAGAAGGGCATCCTGGCCTGGTGCCTCGGCGCCGCCGGCGCATGAAGGCGGGTGCGCCGGAGGGCGCGGACGATGCCGTGCTCCCCTTCGCCGTGGAGGCTCTGGACGTGCGCGGCCGCGCCGTCCGGCTCGGGCCCGCGATCGACACGCTCCTCGCCCGTCACGCCTATCCGGACGCGGTGGCGCGGGTGCTGGGCGAGGCCGCGGCGCTCGCAATCCTTCTCGGCTCGTCCCTGAAGTTCGAGGGCCGTTTCCAGCTCCAGACCAAGACGGACGGCGCGATCGACATGATCGTCGTCGATTTCGACGCACCCGACCGGGTGCGCGCCTATGCCCGCTACGACGAGGCACGCCTCCCGACGGCGACGCCGCCCCGCACCGGCGAGCTGGTCGGCCGCGGCATCCTGGCCATGACCATCGACCAGGGGACGGATGCGAGCCGCTACCAGGGCGTCGTCGCGCTGGACGGCCAGGGTTTCGAGGAAGCGGCGCACCAGTACTTCCGGCAATCGGAGCAGATCCCGACCCGTGTCAGGCTGGCGGTGGCGGAGGAGATCTCCGGCGGCCGCCACTCCTATCGGGCCGGCGGGCTGCTGATCCAGTTCCTGCCGACCTCCCCCGAGCGCGTCCGGCAGCGCGACCTGCCGCCGGGCGACGCGCCGGCCGGACATTCCGCTCCGGAGGGTGGGGAAGACGATGCCTGGACGGAGGCGAAGGCGCTGGTCGAGACCGTCCGGGACCACGAGCTCGTCGACCCGTCCGTGTCGAGCGAGCGCCTGCTCTACCGGCTTTTCCACGAGCGCGGCGTGCGAGTGTTCGCCGGCCTGTCCGTTCGTGAGGAATGCCGCTGCTCCCGCGACCGCATCCTGCGCATGATGCGGAACTTTCCGCCCGGCGACCGGCGCGACATGGTCGGCGACGACGGTCGCATCGGGGTGACCTGCGAGTTCTGCTCCCGGCACTACGACCTCGACCCGGCCGAGGTCGAGGCCGAGATCTCCGCAGCATCGGACGCGGCGTGACGGAGGCCGTCAGGGCGGCCTTCGCCCGACAGGCGGGATGGTGCGAGGCTCTGGGCTCGCCGTTCACCGCCCGGCTCTGCTCGGTGCTTGGCCGGCAGTTACGCCCCGAAGGCGCGATAGGTCGCCGTGTACTCGGCTGGGCCGGTAACCCGGACGCGCTGCACGATTCGGTTCCGCTGCGCCTTTGCGGCGGCCTGCATGGGCTCGTCAGGACGGGACGCCTGCCCGATCTCGCCAAGCTCTATTCGCCGAACCCGCTCCCGGACGAGGACATGCTTTGGGCGGAGGTGGAGGTGGTCCTCCGCACGGCCGAGGCGGAGCTTCTTCCCTGGCTCGACAAGCCACCGCAGACCAACGAAGTGGCCCGTTCCGGCGTGCTGGCTCCGGGGCTCGCCACCGTTGCGGCGGAATTCGGCCTGCCGCTCTCCCTCTTGGAGCTCGGCGCCAGCGCCGGGCTCAACCTCCTGGTCGACCGCTTCCGCTGCGAGGCCGGCGCGCGGGTCTACGGTGATCCGTCCTCGCCCGTCCGGCTCGCGCCGGCCTGGGACGGCGCGGACCCGCCCGACGCGGCGTTGCGGATCGCCGATAGGCGTGGCGTCGACCTCCATCCGGTCGACATCTCCGACCCGGGCGAGCGGGCGCGCCTCCTCGCCTATGTGTGGCCGGATCAGGCCGAACGGCTGGCGCGGCTCGAAGCCGCGTTGCGGCTCGGAGCCGGAAATCCGCCGCCTGTCGACAGCGGCGACGCGGCGGATTGGCTCGGAGGCCGGCTGGAGCGCGCCGTACCCGGGATCGTTCGGGTCGTCTACCACTCGATCGCCTTCCAGTATTTTCCGCCGGAGACCCAGGACACCGTCGAAGCCGTGATGGCAGAGGCTGGCGCGGCCGCGACGCCGAACTCTCCGCTCGCTTGGCTTGCCTACGAACTCGGACCGGAAGGCGGGCTGCCGACCTTGCGGCTCCGGACTTGGCCGGACCGCCGGGATCGCATACTGGCACGGGCCGATCCCCATGGCCGCAAGGTGACTTGGCTCGCGTGAGCCCCTTCTCATGCTCGCTCAGCCCGGTGCCGCAGGCCTTGGATGGAGGCGAGGCGGCGCCTCGTCCGGCAGGGGGGAGCCCGCCCCTCCTCCTCCAGGGGAGGGTTGAATCAGCGGCTGCACCATTCCGCCACGCGGCGCATGAAGCGCTCGCCCTCCGCCAGGGCGTCCAGCGTGATGTACTCGTCCGGCTGGTGCGCCTGGTCGATGGAGCCCGGGCCGCAGATCACGGTCGGGATGCCGGCCGCCTGGAAGCGGCCGCCTTCCGTCGCGAACGGGACGGTGGCCGTCCCGTTCCGGCCGGTCAGCTCCGTCGCGATCCGCTCGGCGAGCGAGCCGGTCTCCGGCGCGAGGCCGGGCACCAGGATATCCCGGACGGTCTCGATGCGGCCGAACTCGCCCCAGCGGTTCAGGCGCGGCAGCACGACGTCCTCGCCGTAACGGGCGAGCCGGGCCGGGATCTCGTCCGGGTCGAGGCCCGGCACCCCGCGGAACTCCCAGCCGAAGCAGCATTCCTTCGGCAGGATGTTGCGGGCCGTGCCGCCCCGGACGCTCCCGACATGAACGGTGGTCCAGGCCGGATCGAAGCGGCCGGACGGATCTCCCCTTCCCTCCATCTCGTCGGCGATGCGGTTCAGCTCCGCCAGGAGCTCTCCCGCGGCCATCACGGCGTTGGCGCCGAGATAGGGTTTGGAGGAATGCGCCTCGAACCCGTGCACGGTCGTGGTGAAGGTGCCGACGCTCTTGTGCGCGTCGACGACCTGGAGGTCGGTCGGCTCGCCCACGATCGCGGCGATCGGCACCGGCAGATCGCCGCCGAAGCGCCGGATCGTGTCGACGACGCCGAGGCAGGTCGTCTCCTCGTCGTAGGAGAGGAGGATGTGGACCGGCACCTGGAGGTCGGCCGCCAGGAAGTCCGGCACGGCCGCGAGCGCGAGCGCGCAGAAGCCCTTCATGTCGACCGCGCCGCGTCCATAGGCGCGACCGTCCTGGACGCGAAGCCGGAACGGGTCGGCGGTCCAGCTCTGCCCGGCGACGGAGACGCAATCGGTGTGGCCGGACAGGACGAGGCCGCCGCGATCAGCCGGCCCGATCGTGGCGAAGAGCGCGTGCTTGTCCCCGGCCGAGTTCGGCACCCGCACGAACGGCACGTTCCAGCCCGCGAGAAAGGCCGCGACGGCATCGATCAGCGGGAGGTTCGAGCGCGGGGTCTCCGTGTCGTAGGAGACGAGGCGCGCGAGGAGATCGAGGGCGGTCGGCCGCTCGCCGCTCACCTCAATGCACCACCCGCTTCACGAAGGGGCTGTCGAGGGAGAAGGCCGGAATCTCCGCCCTGAAGCTCTCGCCCGTGTCGCTTTCCATCAGGTAGTCGCCCTGCATGGTGCCGTCCGGCGTGCCGAGCGGGCAGCCGGACGTGTAGGTGAAGGTCTCGCCCGGCCCGAGCACGGGCTGCTCGCCGACCACGCCCGCGCCCCGCACCTCCTGCACGCGCCCCTCGCCATCGATGATGCGCCAGTAGCGGGAGCGGAGCTGCACGCGGTCGGTCGAGGTGTTGGTGATCTCGACGGTGTAGGCGAAGAAGTACTTGCCCTTCTCGGGCTGCGACTCCTCCTCCATGAAGCGCGGCTCCACGCAGACCCGGATCCCCCGGGTGGTCGCCTTGTACATCGCCTGATCTCCGCCTCCCGGTGGTATTGCGGCCGCCGGGGAGCGTCAACGCGGGCGGCGCCGTCAGCCGCCCGCTTCCTCGCGGAGGATCTCCAGCTCCAGCCACTCGGTCTCGGCGGCTTCGAGCTCGGCGCCCTTGGCAGCGATAGCGGCCGAAGCCTTGTCGAACCCCGCGCGGTCGCGGGCGAACAGCGCCGGGTCGGCGAGGCGGGCCTGGAGGGCCGCGATCTCCCGGCTCAGCGCGTCGATCCGGCCGGGAAGGCTGCGGAGGGCGGGCTGCTGGTGGAAGGACCGGCGCTTCCTGCCTTCGGCCGGCGCGACGGAGCTCGCCGCCGCGACCGGCCGGGGTGACGCCTCCTTCGCGGGCCGGGCGGCCGACCTCGCCGCCGACGCCGCGAGGTCGGCCCCGCGCTGGGCCAGCATGTCCGTATAGCCGCCCGCATATTCGAGCCAGCGGCCGTTCCCTTCCGGCACGATCACGGAGGTCGCGACCCGGTCCAGGAAGTCGCGGTCGTGGCTGATCAGCAGGATGGTGCCGGGGTAATCGCCCAGCATCTCCTCCAGCACGTCCAGCGTCTCGAGGTCGAGATCGTTGGTCGGCTCGTCGAGGACGAGGAGGTTCGAGGGCTTCGCCAGCGCCCTCGCAAGCATGATGCGGCCGCGCTCGCCGCCCGACAGCACCCGGACGGGGGTGCGGGCCTGCTCGGGCGAGAACAGGAAGTCCTTCAGGTAGCCGATCACGTGCCGGGCCTCGCCGCCGACCGTGATCGTGTCCCCTCGCCCCTCCGTCATCGCTTCGGCGAGCGTGTCGTTCGGGTCGAGCGCCTCGCGCTTCTGGTCGAGCGCCACCATGGCGAGCGCGGCCCCGAGCCGGACGGTGCCGGCATCCGGCGGCAGGCCGCCCGTCAGCATCTGCACGAGCGTCGTCTTGCCGGCGCCGTTCGGCCCCACGATGCCGACCCGGTCGCCCCTGACGATGCGGGTGGAGAAGCCGGCCACGACAGCCCGCTCGCCGAAGCTCTTCGACAGGCCCTTCGCCTCGACGACGAGCGTGCCCGATTGCTCCGCCTCGGAGGCCGCCATCTTCACGCCGCCCGCGGCCCGGCGCTCCGTGAGGCGCGTCTGCCGCAGCGCCGCGAGGCCTGCCATTCGGCGGACGTTGCGCTTGCGGCGTGCGGTCACTCCGTAGCGGACCCAATGCTCCTCCGCGGCGATCTTGCGGTCCAGCTTGTGGCGCTCGGCCTCTTCCTCGGCCAGCACCTCGTCCCGGAACGTCTCGAATGACGAGAAGCCGCGCTCGATGCGGCGGGTCCGGCCGCGGTCCAGCCACACCGTCGAGCGGGACAGGTTGTCGAGGAACCGCCGGTCGTGGCTGATGAGGACGATCGCGCTGCGGAGCCCTTTCAGCTCCGTCTCAAGCCACTCGATGGTCGTGAGGTCGAGATGGTTGGTCGGCTCGTCGAGCAGAAGGATGTCGGGCTCGGGCGCCAGCGTGCGGGCGATCGCGGCCCGGCGCGCCTCGCCGCCGGACAGGGTGCCGGGCGCTTCGTCGCCCGCGAGGCCGAGCTCGGCCAGGAGATACGTCGCCCGGTAGGGATCGTCGCCCGGCCCGAGCCCGGCCTCGACATAGGCCGAGACCGTCGGGAAACCGGACATGTCCGGCTCCTGCGGAAGGTACCTGATCGTGGCGCCGGGCTGCCGGAAGATCTCCCCCCGGTCCGCCTCCACGAGGCCCGCCGCGATGCGGAGCAGCGTCGACTTCCCAGACCCGTTGCGGCCGACGAGGCAGACGCGCTCACCCGAGCCGACGGACAGGTCCGCGGATTCGAGGAGCGGCGTGCCGCCAAAGGTGAGCGCGACCGATTGGAGGGACAGGAGAGGCGGGGCCATGCCGGTCCTGTCGCATCATTCGAGAGCGGGAACCACCGTCGCGTCCTCATCCTGAGGCGCCCCGCGAAGCGGGGCCTCGAAGGACGCGGGACGGTCGTGCGTGCTTCGAGGGCCGGCTTCACCGGCCGCCTCAGCATGAGGGATCGGGAGCGGCCTGTCCGTCAGCGCGCCCCGCCCTGCCCGGGCCGCCAGGCGAGGAGACGGTTCTCCGCGAGCGTGACCAGCGCGTCGATGGCGATGACGAAGGCGGACAGGATGGCCATCCCGGCGAACACGCCCGTGACGTCAAACACGCTCTCCGCCTCGTGGATCTTGTAGCCGAGGCCGGCGGAGGCGCCGAGATATTCGCCCACGACCGCGCCGACGAGGGCGAAGCCGACGGAGGTGTGCAGGGAGGAGAACATCCAGGTCAGCGCGGCCGGCCAGTAGACGTGGCGGAGGAGCTGGCGGCCGTTCATGCCCAGCATGCGGGCATTCGCCAGGACGACCGGCGAGACCTCGCGCACGCCCTGGTAGACGTTGAAGAACACGATGAAGAAGACGAGCGTGAAGCCGAGCGCCACCTTCGACCAGATGCCGAGGCCGAACCAGAGTGCGAAGATTGGGGCCAGCACCACGCGCGGCAGCGCGTTCGCGGCCTTGATGTACGGATCGAAGATCGCCGCGACCACGTCGCTGCGGGCGAAAATGAACCCTACAACGATGCCGCCGCCAGCACCGAACAGGAAGGCCAGCAGCGTTTCCTGCAGGGTGATGAAGAGGTGCCGCCAGATCTCGGTGCCGGAGAACTCGCGGACCACCCGGGCGATCACGTCGAGAGGCGTCGAGAAGAAGAATTGCACCTGTTTCGGCGCGCCGAAGATCGGGTACACGGTGACCGCGTGCCAGACCGCGAGCATGACGAGGCCGACGACGACCTGGCAGGCGAGGAGGGCGGCGCGGCTCACATCATTCTCCTGGGGCGGCGGACTTGCGGCTCGCCCGGCGTCGCTCCCAAGAGTCGAAGATCGGGCCCGAGACGAAGATCAGGAATCCGCCGATCGCGGCGAGCACCGGCCCCATGAACAAGAGGGTGATCTGGCCATCGCTCATTCTTCCAGCCCTCCGAGCACACGGCCCGCTGTCAGATGTAGGGCCACGCCGATGCCGAACCAAGCGCTTGCGGCCACACCCGTGAAAACGGCGCTACGGTCCGGGCTGGAATTGATGCCGAACGTCAGCGCCGCAAGCGGCGTTATGAATCCCGCGACGACGGACGCCACGGCAAGCGCGTTCAGAGCCGTCGCTCTCAGCTTCACACGCTCGTTCCTGACGGCCTTGCCCGGGAGAGCGCTCACCCGGCCATGTCCGAATCGCCGTAGGTCTTCTGCACCTCCACGCGGAGCTGGGCCCAAATCTCCCTGTGGATGCGGTGGAATTCGGGGTCGAGCCTGATATCGGCCGTGTCGCGCGGCCGGGAAAGGGAGACGGGATACTGGCCGATGATGCGGGCCGCCGGTCCCGCCGACATCACCACCACGCGGTCCGCCAGCGCGATGGCCTCCTCGAGGTCGTGGGTGACGAAGAGCACGGCCTTCCGGTCCTGCGCCCAGAGCTTCAGGAGGAGGTTGCCCATGATCTGGCGGGTCTGCGCGTCGAGCGGCCCGAAGGGCTCGTCCATCAGCAGGATTTCGGGGTCGCGGATCAGCATCTGGGCCAGCGCGACGCGCTTCCTCTGCCCGCCGGACAGCATGTGCGGATAGGACGTGACGAAGGCTTTCAGCCCGACGCGCTCGAGCCAGCGTCGCCCCTGTCCCTCCGCGTCCCGGCGTCCGACGCCCTTCGGCTCGAGCGCCACCGCGACGTTGTCCAGCGCCGACTTCCACGGCATCAGCGCGTCGGCCTGGAAGAGGTAGCCGGCCCGCCGGTTCAGCCCGGCGAGCGGCGCCCCGAAGATGCGCACGGAGCCGCCCCGCGGTTCGAGCAGGCCCGCCGACGCGTTCAGGAGGGTGGACTTGCCGCAGCCCGTCGGACCCACGATCGCCACGAATTCGCCGGCAGCCACCGCGAGATCGGCCCCCTCGACCGCGACATAGGTCGCGCCGCCCTTGAGCGGAAAGGCGATCGTCACCCCCGACAGGCTGACGGCCGGCGCCCGGAGGGAATCTCCTGTCTCGCCCGTCGCCAATTCCGTCCCGTCCCCCACTCTCCGGGTGGCCGTCGCCGCTGCGGGGTTAGCGCCGGGGCGGCCGTCCGGCAACCCGGGAGCGCCCATCCGATCTCCGCCTCGCGGAGGATGCCCCGTCACCTATAGGCGGCGAGCTCGCTCCTGTCCGTCAGCGCCAGATCCTCCACCGCGCTGTCGAAGCCGGCCTTAACCGTCTCGTCGAACTTCTCCCAGTCGAGGAGCCCGATGCGGTCGAGGCGCGGACGGAAGCAGATGTTGGCCTTGGCCCGCATCTCCCTCTGCCGGCCCGTCGATTGGAGGACGCTCGCGCTGAGCAGGATCTCCGGCAGGCTGGGCATGTCGTAGGCCCGCTTGCCGCGCCACGGCAGCTTGTCGAGCAGGAGGGAGAGGATGGACGGGACGCCGTCCATCTCGACCTTGCGGATGCGGTCGGTCAGGAGGTCGACCGCGATGATCCGCCCGACGCCGTAGCGCCCCATCACGTCGACCGGGAGGTTGTTGACGGTGCCGCCGTCCACGAAGAGATGGCCGTCGATGATGACGGGCGGGAGGGCGCCCGGGATGGCGAAGCTCGCGAGCATCGCCTTCGACAGCGCGCCCCGCGTCAGCACCGCTTCCGACGCCGTCGAGTAGTTCCCGGCGATGCAGAAATAGGTCGTCCAGGTGTCCTCGATCCCGATGCCGGACCCGGCGATCTCGGCCAGCGACTCCTCCATCACGCGACGCGTCTTCTTTCCCTTCAGCAGCGAGACGAGGGGAAAGAGGTTGTACTCGCTCGTCGGGCTGCCGTTCTCGACGAAGATGCGGCGCGTCGTGCGGGTCAGCTCCTCCCCTTGAAGGCCGAGCGCGCGCAGGGCCCCGATCGCTGAGCCGATGCTGGTGCCGCCGATCACGTCGAGCTCGATGCCGGCCTCGTCCAGCGCGTTGATCACGCCCACATGGGCGAAGCCACGCGCGCCCCCGCCGGACAGCACCATCCCGACCGCCCGGCCGGTCACCAGCCTCGCGAGGCGCTTCACGTCGCGGTCCAGGGTGGGCCGGATGTGGATGTGCCGCGCGACCGGCCTGCGGTTCAGCCAGGCGGCCGTCCCGGACGGGCTGCGCTTGTCGGCCGGATGGAGGAGGACGAGGCTCTGCGTCGGCCTCACCGCGACGCTTTCCTCGTCTAGGATGCGGGTCTCGACCCCCGACACAGCCGGCGTCGCGTCGGCATCCGCCACGAGGAGGATCTCGTCGGCCCGCCTGATGCAGGCCTGGCTCCACTCGGTCGGCTCCTCGTCCGCCAGCATGATCAGGGCGGTGCTCGCGACCTCCGCCAGGTCCATCCAGCGGGCGACGGAGCCGTGCGGGCTCGCGACGTCGTCCTTGTCCGCGGCCGGGAGCTGGTCGAAATCGCTGCGCGTCAGCAGCCGGACGCTGCCGCCGAAGCTGCCGATCGCGTCCGTGAGGCGACGGGCGAGGCCGGACAGGTCGAGCCCGCGCGTGATCGGGACCAGCGACAACGTCACCCGGCCGATCGAGCGGCGGCTCCTCTCGGCCTGCTGGAAACGGTCGATGATGGTCCGCATCACGGAGATCGAGATCTCCGGCCCGCCGGCCAGGATGCGCTCGAAGGTCGGCCGCTTCATGCGGGCGACGAGCGAATCGCGCACGGCCAACACCGTGGCCGAGCGGACCTCGCCCGTGATCAGGCCGAGCTCGCCCACCGTCTCGCCGCGGACGACCTCGCCCAGGACCTGCTTCATCTGGCCGAGCCGGCGCACCGCCCGCAATCGGCCGCTCACCACGAAGAAGAGCTCCTCCGAACGCTCGTCCTCGCGGACCAGGATGTCGCCGGGCCGCAGCGACAGGACGTTCAGGTCGTTGCGGACCTCCTCGAACAGGCGGTCGTCCGGCGTCTTGAAGAACTCGCGGAAGGCCGAGCGCAGCTCGTCCCAATGCTCCCGCGGGCCAACGAGCGTTTCCTGCATCATCGCCTCCGGCCGGGAGCGCCTGCCGTCGCGCTCCGCGGCGCCGCCGCGTCCTGCGCGCCATTGGCGCGGGCAAGCGGGCGGCAAGTCAAGTGCCGCCCGGCCTCAACGGCGAACCGGTTGTGAGAGGCTGTTCGGAAATCCACTCTCCTCCTCATCCAGAGGTGCCGATCGGAGATCGGCCTCGAAGGACGCACAACGATCGCGCGTGCTTCGAGGGCCGCCTCCGGCGACCACCTCAGCATGAGGGAGGACTTTGCCAAACGAGCTCTGAGAAGGGCGCAGGCTCGGGTCAGTTCCTCGACTTGTCGACCAGCGCCTTTTCCTTGATCCACGGCATCATGCCGCGCAGCTTCTCGCCGACATGCTCGATCGGGTGGGCGGCGGCGCGGGCGCGCGTCGCCTTGAAGGATGTCTGGTGGACGCGGTTCTCCAGCATCCAGTCGCGGGTGAACTTTCCGGACTGGATGTCGGCCAGCACGCGCTTCATCTCCGCCTTCGTCTCGGCCGTGATGATGCGCGGTCCGGTCACGTACTCGCCGTATTCGGCCGTGTTCGAGATCGAGTAGTTCATGTTGGCGATCCCGCCCTCGTAGATGAGGTCGACGATCAGCTTCACCTCGTGCAGGCACTCGAAAT
>CALMTJ010000249.1 GCA_937872715.1 uncultured Methylobacteriaceae bacterium | reverse complement strand
ATGCCGTATGGCGAGCAGGTGCTGTGGCCGGACCATTGCGTGCAGGACACGCCCGGCGCGGACCTCTCGTCCGGGCTGAAGATCCCCCACGCGCAGCTCGTCATCCGCAAGGGCTATCACCCGGACGTGGACAGCTACTCGGCCTTCGTGGAGGCGGACGGGACCACGAAGACGGGTCTCGCCGGCTACCTCAAGGAGCGCGGCATCGACCGCGTCTTCGTGGTCGGGCTCGCGACCGATTTCTGCGTCGCCTGGACGGCGCTCGACGCCCGCAAGGCCGGATTCGCCGCGACCGTGATCGAGGATGCCTGCCGGGGCATCGACCTCAACGGCTCCCTCGCCGCCGCCTGGAAGGACATGGAGGCGGCCGGCATCGGCCGCATGCAGAGCGCGGAGATCGGGTGAGGCGATCCGAGTGATGACCGTTCCCCGCGTCCTCGTGCTGAGCTGGCCGGCGAAGCTGGCCGGCGAAGCACGCGGGACGGTCGTGCATCCTTCGGGGCCGACCTCCGGTCGGCACCTCACGCTGGAGGCCTTCGCGCGAGGCGATGTGCGCTCCGTCCTTGCGAGCGGAGCGAAGCAAACCAGCCGGCCGTGCGTCGGCCCCTCGGTTGCTTCCTCGGCTACGCCTCCTCGCAATGACGGCGGTCGATCCGATCGCACGAAGGTCTCCAGGATGAGGACCCTTGGCGTGCCGGCCACGGCGGCTATTTCAGCAGGAGCCCGACCACCCGCACGAGCCCGTCCGGATAGGGCTTGAAGCCCTCGAGCCTCGCCGTATGCGCGATGATCAGGGGCTGGTGATAGAGGTAGATGACCGAACCTTCGGCAAGAAGTGTCCCGGCTACGCGCTCGTAGATGGCTTTGCGGGCCGGCATGCCGCTCGTGACCCGAGCCTCGTCGAGAAGCCGGTCGATGTCCGGATTGGAGTACTTGCCGTAATTCTGCGGCGCGCCGGTCCGGTGAAACGAATAAAGATTGCCGTCGGGATCGGTGCGTCCGGACCAGTTCAGCATGTAGAGCTCGAAGCGGCCGGCCTCCGCCTCGTTCAGCGAGGTGGCGAATTCAGTGACCCGGATCTTGAGATCGAAGCCAGCCTCGGCCGCCATCGCCTGCATGATCTCCGCGACCTGCCGGCGCTCCGGATTGTTGGACACCATGAAGTCGACCGCGACCGGCGTCTTGACGCCAGCCTCCGCGATGAGCGCCTTCGCCTTCGCGAGGTCGCGCGCCGGCACCGGGTATGTCGGCTGGTACCATGGGCTCTTCGGGCTGACCCACTGATTGCCGGCGAGCGCGACGCCGTTGAAGACGACCTCGTTCAGCGCGGCGCGGTCGATCGCGAGGCTCAACGCCTGACGCAGGCGCGCGTCCTGCCCGAGCGGCGTCTTCGCCGCATCCCCGTTCGCGACGTTGACCGTCACGCCCATATAGCCGAGGTCCACCCCCGTCTCCAGCTTCAGGCGGCGGTCGGCCTGGATATCTTTGACGTCCGTCGCGAGGAGCCGCTCGGCCAAGTCGAGCCCGCCCGATTTCAGGTTCGCGAGCCGGACGGTGGAATCCTGGATCGGCAGGTAGGTGATCCGATCGATCTTCACCCGGTCCCTGTCCCAGTAATCGGGGAAGCGCTCGAGCACGATGCGGTCCTGCTGCACGCGCTCGACGAACCGGTACGGACCGGCGCAGACGGGCCGCTGCCCGAACCTGTCGCCCGCCGCCTTCGCGGCCTTGGGCGACACCATCATGCCGGCCCGGTCGGTGAGCTGGGCGATGAGCGGCGCGAACGGCGTCTTAAGGTTCAGCTTCACCGTCGCGGGATCGACGACCGCGACCGTGTCGATCGCCGAGATCTCCGGCCGCCGGAACGATCCGGGCGCCGTCAGGTGCCGCTCGAGCGAGAACTTGACAGCCTCCGCGTCCATCGGCTCGCCGTCGTGGAACTTTACGCCCGGACGGAGCCGGATGATCACCGTCCTGCCGTCGGCCGCAATCTCCTGGCCGAGCGCGAGCTGCGGCACCACGGCCCCGTTCTCGTCGATGTCGAAGAGCTTGTCGCACAGGGCGGAGAAGACGATGCGGCTGACATAGGTCCGGGCGAAGGTCGGGTCGAGGACGTCCGGATCCTCGGCGAGGCCGATGCGCAGCTGCGTCTGCGCGAGAGCGCCCGGCGCGCCGGTCAGGAGGGCGGCGACGAGGATGGGGACGGTGCGGGAGCGGAAGGGTTTCACGGGCTGTCCCTCGGTTTCCCCCACCATGCAAGAGGCGGACCCGGAGCGTCCAGCCTCGCGGCCGCCTGCGACCGGCCGGCCTGGTGGGATGCCGCTCCCGACCCAACTCGGTCGCGGCGGCTCTCGGCCCGATCCAGCCTTGATGATCACGGCGGGTGTAAGCCGCCGTGACTGTTTCGGAGGTCGTCCGTCGCAGTCTGACCCTGCCGACCGGCAAGTCCGAAGCGTCTTCGCACCCGACATAGGATGCGCATCCGAGTGGCGGATTAGGCGGCCTGCGCGCGGCTCAAGTCGTCGAGGCTCTCCCGCAAGGCCTGGTCTAGGATCGTGATGCCGCGATCGATCTCCTCGTGGGTGACCGTCAGCGGCGGCGCGATGCGCCAGACCGACCCACGTTCGGGACGGCGCCGGATGTTCATGCTCAGGCCGAGCTCGAAGCAGCGCTTCGTCGTGAGGGCGCCCAGCCGATGCGCCGGCCGGCGCGTCTCGCGGTCCTCGACCAGCTCGACGCCCATCAACAGGCCTTCACCCCGCACGTCGCCGATCGCCTCGTAGCGCTGCTGGAGGCTGCCTAGGGCCTCGCGCAGGTAGGCGCCCATCGTGCGCGCACGCTCGACGAGCCCTTCCTCGGCGAGGACCCGCAGGACCGCGAGCCCGACCTCGCCCAGTAGCGGATCGGACACGTGGCTCGTGTAGTAGGCGTAGTGCTTGGCGTGGACGTCCTCCTCGATCGTCGGGGTGGTGACGACGCCCGCGAGCGGCAGGCCGCCGCCAAGCGTCTTCGACACCGTCATGATGTCGGGCACCACGCCGTGGAAGTCGGAGCCGGTCCGGTGCCCAATCCGGCCGAAGGCGGTCTGCGCCTCGTCGAAGATGAGCAGCATGCCGCGCTCGTCGGCCGCCCTGCGCAGGCCCGCGAAGAAGGATTTCGGCGGCACGAGCACGCCGCCCGCGCTGATGATCGGCTCGACGATGATCGCCGCGCCGCGCCCGCTCGACTGCATGTCGAAGAGCTTCAGCCCCATCTCGAGGCAGGCGAGCGCGTCCTCTTCCGGGCTCGCGCCCTTGAAGTAGGGCCGGTAGGCGTTGGGCTCGGGGATGACGAAGACGCCCGGCACCGGCACGCCGTAGCGCTTGCGGTCGCTCGCGAGCGAGACCGCGCTGACGCCGCCCGTGATGCCATGCCAGGAGCCGCCGAGCGCCAGGATCTCGTAGCCGTCGGTGTACATCTTGGCCATGCGGAGCGCGGCCTCGTTGCTCTCCGAGCCCGTGTTGATGAACATCGACTTGGTGAGCCCGGCAGGCATCCAGTCCCGGGCGAGCTTCTGCGCGAGTTCGGCGATGACCTCCGGGATCATGCCCGAGAACATGTGGAAGGCCTTCTGGCCGGCCCGGTTCACCGCCTCGACGATAGCCGGATGGTTGTGCCCGATCGTGGCGCACATCTGGCCCGAGGTGAAATCGAGCACCTCGCGGCCGGTATCGTCGCGCACGACGCTCCCTTTGGCGCTGGTGAAGAGGTTCGGGAAGGTGTCGCCGCCGTAACGCACCAGGAAGGTCTTGGCCGCGTGCCGCAGGTCGTCGCTAATGGGTGTGCTCCTCATTGGGGTCTCGCGGCGTCGGAAACCGGGTGCGATCAGCGGATCGGCGGCGTGATCATGTAGCCGCCGTCCCGCCAGAGCCGGTTGACTCCGCGGTCGAGTCCGATCGGCCTGATGTTGCGCTCGAAGCTCTCGGCATAGTTGCCGACCTGCTCGATGATGCGCACCGCCCAGGACGGATCGAGCCCCAGCATCGGCCCCAGCCCGTCCGTCTTGCCGGCGAAGCGCTGGATCGCCGGGTCCTTGCTCGTCGCGGCCTGGTCGCGGATGTTCCTGGAATCGAGCCCGAGCTCCTCGGCCTCAAGCGTGGCGTTGAAGCTCCATCGTACGACGTTCGCCCACCCGTCGTCGCCGTTGCGCACGGCCGGCGCCAGGGGCTCCTTCGTGATGATCTCGGGCAGGATCACGTGAGCCTTCGGCTCGGCGAAGCGCGAGCGCACCGCGGAGAGCTGCGATTGGTCGCTCGTCATCACGTCGCAGCGGCCGTTCTGATAAGCCTCGGCCACCGCGTCGGCATCGGCGAAGGAGACGGGCTCGTACCGCATGCCGCGACCGCGGAAGTAATCGGACAGCGTCTTCTCGGTCGAGGTGCCCTGGATGACGCAGACCGACGCCCCATCGAGCCTAGTCGCCGTCGCGATCCCGGACGCCGCCTTCACCATGAAGGCCTGGCCGTCGTAGAAGTTGACGCCGACGAAGTTGATCCCGAGCTGGGTGTTGCGCGCCAGGGTCCAGCTCGCGTTGCGGGCGAGCACGTCGATCTCGCCCGATTGCAGGGCGGTGAAACGGTCCTTGGCGGAGAGCGGAACGTATTGCACCTTGCCGGCGTCGCCAAACACGGCTGCGGCGACCGCCCGGCAGAGGTCGACGTCGAGGCCTCGCCACGTGCCTGTGCCGTCCGGGAACGCGAAGCCGGCGAGGCCCGTGTTGACGCCACATCGCAGGAGGCCGCGCGCCTTGACGACGCCAAGCGTGCCGCCCTGGCCGGCCGCCTGCTGGGCAAGGCCCGGCCCGGCCCATAGGATAAGCGCCGCCAGCCCGGCCGAGGCGAGGAGGCGGGCGATGCGAGCTATCGCGGATGGCACAAGCATGGCGTTCCTCCACCCGATCGGCACGCCCGGAGGGGGGTCGTGGTGGAGCACTAAGGCGATGAGCGGGTGAGCGCCAACGGGAAAAGCTCAGCGCCCGGTGAGCTGGTTTCACCGGCCGGCGGGCCGCGTCCCATTCTGCCGCCTTTGCGGTCGCTACTCGCCTTCGAGGCCGCAGCCCGCCACGAGAGCTTCGCGCAGGGCGCCGACGAGCTCGGCGTCACGCCTTCCGCCATCAGCCACCAAATCCAGCAGCTCGAGGCATTCCTCGGCGTCGGCTTGTTTCAGCGGCGCGCCGGGCGCGCGACCCTGACCGAAGCCGGCCGGGTCTATGCCCGCGAGATGGCGCACGCGTTCGGGATCATGTCCGACGCGACACGCCTCGTCGCCCCGCAATCGCAACACGGGCACCTCGTCATCGCGTCCGGCCCTAGCTTCGCCGCGAAATGGCTACAGCCGCGGCTTCCGCAGTTCATGGCGGCGCATACCCGCGTGAAGGTGCGGCTCTCGACCATCGGTAGCCGTGACGAGCTTGCGACCGGCCGCTTCGACATCGCGATCGCTTACGGCCGCCCGCCGGATATGGGGGCGCATGTCGAGCCGCTGCTGGTCGAGCGGCTGAGACCTCTTTGCAGCCCCGCTCTTGCGGCCCGGCTCGACCTCAATTTTCCGCGCGACCTGGCCCGGGCCACGCTGATCCACTCCATGAACGCCCTCACCTGGGCCGAGTACCTGCGGTGCGTCGGCGAGGGCGGCCTCCGGCCGGCTCACGAGCTTTGGCTCGATCGCTCGAACATGGCGATCGAGGCGGCAGTGTCGGGGATCGGCGTCGTACTCGAGAGCGAGATCCTCGCCGCGGCGGAGCTCGCGGACGCACGTCTCGTCGCGCCATTCGGCGACGACGCGTTTTCGGTCGAGGTCGCGTCCTACTTCCTGATCCGCGCCGGCAGTTACCGAGGCGGCTCGCACGCCGTCGCCTTCGAGCGTTGGTTGCGCGGCGAGATCGCTAGGTCGTGCAAACCTGAATGACCTGATCCGAAGTCCGGTTCTTCGATGTCTGCCGATTACGCGACCATCACCTCCGGGGGCGAAGCCAAATGTCAGGTTCCGGGCGTGAAGCCAGTATCGGCGTTCCTCCCGTAGCGGCCATGTTCCACCTCGGTCCGGCGCAGGATCGACCCCGCCGCCCGGCTCCGCTAGGGAGACGGGTGACCTTAGGTAAACTCCGCCCCGAGACGATCGCCATGACGGTCGTGCTCGCGTTCCTCACGGCACTCGGGCCGCTCTCGACGGACCTCTACCTGCCGTCCCTGCCGGCGATCTCCGTGGCGCTGAGGAGCTCCGTCTCGCAGGCGCAGCTCACGCTGTCCTCCTTCCTCACAGGGTTCGCTCTCGGCCAGGTCTTCTACGGATCCCTGTCCGACCGCTACGGCCGCCGGCCGGTCCTGACCGGCGGGCTTTCGCTGTTCTGCCTCGGCACGCTCGGCTGCGCGATCTCGCCCGACATCGAGAGCCTGATCGCGTTCCGCTTCCTCCAGGCGCTCGGCGCCTCGGGACCGGTCGTGGTCTCCCGCGCCATGGTCCGGGACCTCTACGAGGGCCGGCGCGCGGCGCAGGAACTCGCCCGGATGGGCACCATCATGGGCGTGGTCCCGGCGGTCGCGCCGGTGTTGGGCGGAATCCTCCAGACCCTGTTCGGCTGGCAGGCGAGCTTCCTCGCAGCGTTCACCTTCGGGGCCGCCCTGCCCGCCGTCGCCGCCTCCGCCCTTCCGGAGACGATCCGGACGCGCTCGGCCGAACCCGTGTCGCCGCTTGCGATCGTGCGGGGCTTCGGCCACCTCCTCGGCGACCGCTCCTACCGGGCCTATGTCGGCGTGGTGGCGCTCACCTATTCCGGCCTCTTCGCCTGGATTTCCGGCGCCACCTTCATCCTCCAGGGCGTGTACGGCCTGTCCGAGATCGCCTTCGCGTTCTCCTTCCTCGTCGTGGTCGCCGGATTCGTCGCGGGCGGGGCATTGGCCCAGCGTCTCGTCCGGTCGATCGGTCCGGAACGCACGATCGGAATCGGCATGCTGTGCCTCGCGACGGGCGGGGCCGCCATGTTGGCGGCCGTCCTGGCCGGGATCGCCTCGCCCTTCGGGCTTCTCTTGCCCATGGCCGTCTACACGTGCGGGGTCGGGCTGACCCTTCCCCCGTCGATGGCGCTCGCCATGGCGCCGTTCCCGGACCGCGCCGGCGCGGCCTCCTCCTTCCTGGGGCTCTGCCAGATGGGCGGCGCCGCGGTCGTGGGGGCGCTGCTCGGACGCATCCTCGGCGGTTCCGCTCTGCCGATGGCGATCGTGATCGCCGCGACGGGCGCCGGAGCGCTCGCGCTCTTCCGGTCGACGCGGCGCCGCTAGGCGGCGAGCGCCCCGGCGCCGCCGAGTTCGCGCACCCGGACGAGATCCCCCACGAACGCCTCGTAGGCGCTGCGCTTCGCCTTCTCGTCCGGCAGGCGCAGCAGGTAGGACGGATGCACGGTGATGAAGCCGCGCCGGCCGTCCAGCAGTTCGGCCGGCCCGCGGGCGCGGGTGATCGGGATCGACTTGCCGGTGAGCGCCAGCACGGCCGTGCCGCCGAGCGCCACGACGAGCTTCGGCCGGACGAGGTCCAGCTCGCGCATGAGCCACCAGCGATAATGGCTCACCTCTCCGGCCGTCGGCTTGGAATGGATGCGGCGCTTGCCGCGCTGCTCGAACTTGAAATGCTTCACCGCGTTCGTCAGGTACACGTCCCGGCGCTCGATCCCGGCCTCCCCCAAGGCGCCGTCCACCAGCCGTCCGGCCGGGCCGACGAAGGGGCGGCCCATCAGGTCCTCCTCGTCGCCCGGCTGCTCGCCGACGAACGCGATCCCGGCGCCTTCGGGACCCTCCCCGACGACGGCCTGGGTGGCGCCCGGCACCAGCGGCCCGGCGGACCTGATGATGGCGTTCAGCTCCTCCAGGCTCGCGGGCGCCTGGTCCAGCATGGCGGCCAACGCACCTTCCGGGGCTCGTTTGTTCGGCACGCTCGCCTCCCTGTCCAGCATGGCCTCGACGCGCGACGACGCCGAACGAACGAGCCGCGGGATGGCGGCCGCCTCCGGCATGTTATGCCAATACTTCTTCGCCATGTGCTGGCGCATGAGCTTCGGGTTGGCGCGGGCCGGGTTGAACGTCGATTCGTAGTAATCGGTCCAACCGGCCTCGAATCCGTCGACGCCCGGCGCGTCCCGCTTCGTGCCGGGCGGGCCGAAGCTCATCCGGCTCCCGTCCCAGGCGACCGATCCGATCGGCGTCACGATCGTCCACAGCATGGAGCGAAAGCGCTCCTCGAAGAACGGCGCGGCCACTTCCAAGATGAAATGCTCCGGCTCGAACCAGGCCACGAAACGCTCGGGCGACGCGCCCTCCACCTTCCGGAACCGGACATAGGCGTGCATCTTGTGGATGTCGCGCCGGACGGCTTTGCGCATCTGGTCGAGACGGTGGACGATCGGATCGGACGCGACCTGCAAGGCGGCGCGCTCGCCATGCGTCACGCGCCAGATCACTCCGTAAAGGAGGCCGTAGCGCTCCGGATCGGAATGCGGGACGACCTCCGCGATCGTTTGACCAAGCTCGCGCGGCAGGCTGAGCGGCGGCGCTTCGGCCGGCAGGTCCGCCGGGACGGCATCGCCGAACAGGTCGTCGCCCTCGGACGTCCAGGCGACCTCCTCCGGCGCGACGCCGGCCGCCGCGAGCGCCCGCACCGCGCGCCGGAACCCGTCGAGATCGGCGCCGGGCTTCAGTGTGACGCGACGCATCGCCAAGCTGCTCTGCGAGCCGCACCGCTCCTCATCCTGAGGCGCCGAGCGAAGCTCGGCCTCGAGGGACGCGGCAAAGCCGTGCGTGCTTCGAGGGCCGCCTGCGGCGGCCACCTCAGCATGAGAAGGGATCGGCAGACCGAAAGCATCAACCGAACAGGCTGAGCTGCTCGGCCGGCGGAACAAGCCGGGCCCGCAGGTCAGTCCGGTCGATGGAGGAGCCCGGATGATGGTCGGCCGTGATCATGAAGGGCAGCGCCCGCTTCACGCTGCCTGACAGGCGCTTGATATCGTCCAGCCGGAGCCGGGTGTGCCGGCGGGCCGAGACGATCTTCTCCACCGCGCGCGCACCTAGGCCGGGGACGCGGAGCAGCATTTCGCGTTCGCCGACATTCACGTCGACCGGGAAGCGCGCCCGGTTCTTCAAGGCCCAGGCGAGCTTCGGGTCGATGTCAAGGTCGAGCATGCCGCCCACGGAGGCGGACGCGATCTCGTCCACGGCGAACCCGTAATGCCGCAGCAGCCAATCGGCCTGGTAAAGGCGGTTCTCGCGCTGGAGAGGCGGTGACTTGGCCGGCACGGCCGCGGTCGTGTCCGGGATCGGGCTGAAGGCCGAGTAATAGACCCGCCGCAGCCCGTAGGAGGAGTAAAGGCCTGCGCTCGTGCGCAGGACGTCCTCGTCCGAGGCGGCGTCGGCGCCCACGATCAGCTGGGTCGATTGCCCGGCGGGCGAGAAGGAGCGGCGCTCCTCCTTGGCTTCGGCGATGCGCTCCTGCATCTGGCCCATGGCGGCCCGGATGGTCGGCGCCTTCTTCTCGGGCGCGTAGCTTTTCAGCCCTTCTTCCGTCGCCAATTCGAGGTTGACGGAGAGCTGCTCATCCCCGAGGCCAGCCTGCTTGATGAGCCAGGGACTCGCCTCTGGAATGGTATTCAGGTGGATGTGGCCGCGATAGCCGCGCTCCTGCCGGAGCGTCTTCGCCACCAGGACAAGCTGCTCCATCGTGTAGTCGGGCGAGCGGATGATTCCCGACGACAGGAACAACCCTTCGATATAGTTGCGCTTGTAGAAGGCGATGGTGAGGTCGACCACCTCCTTGACCGAAAAGCGCGCGCGATCGACGTTGGAGGAGCGCCGGTTGATGCAATAGGCGCAATCGAACAGGCAGTAATTGGTCAGCAGGATCTTGAGCAAGGAGACGCAGCGCCCGTCCGGCGTGTAGGAATGGCAGATGCCGATCTTGTTCGTCGAGCCGATGCCGTCCTTGCCCGCCGAGCGCTTCGGCGCGCCGGAGGACGCGCAGGACGCGTCGTACTTGGCGGCATCGGCCAGGACGCGGAGCTTGTGGGCGACCTTCTCGTCCATCCTGCCGTTCTCGGATTGTTCGTAGACCTATGTCGTGCCCCCGGGCGGCGCAAGCGGCGGTGCCGACCGATCATGCGGTCGTGATCGCGGCTCCCCTCCAGGTTGCGCGCGGGTTCAGAGGCGGGTGATCAAGCCTGCGGCCGCAGCCGGGTTGAGCACCTTCTCGCCGGAGATGAAGAACACGAACACGTCGCGCGGCGCCGACGGGACGGCCTCCGCGGCGGTGGAGAGGCCCGGGGGAACGTCCCCGGCTGCCCAGGCCCGCGCGCGCTCGGCCCAGAGGTCGAGCTCGGCCGGCGGGTAGCCCGCCTCCTCGCCCTCCCGCGACCGCTGCAGGCGCGCGTAGACGAAATCCGCCGTCGGGTCGGCGATCGCCGGGTAATCGTCCGATTCCGCGAACACGATGGCGACCCCGTGCCGGCGCGCCAGGTCCACGAAGGCCGGGTCGCGGAAGCTTTCGTGGCGCACCTCGATCGCGTGCCGGAGCGGGCGTCCGCCCGCCTCGCGCGGCAGCAGCGCCAGGAAGGCGGCGACGTCGTCCCGGTCGAAACGCTTGGCCGGCGCGAGCTGCCAGTTGATCGGGCCCAGCTTGTCGCCGAGCTCGCAGATGCCGCTCTCGACGAAATGCCGGACAGGCTCCCCGGCCTCTCCCAGGATTTTCCGGTTGGTGACGAAGCGGTGCCCTTTCAGCGCGAACACGAACCCGTCCGGCGTCTCCTCGCGCCATTTGCGGAAGCTCGCGGGAGATTGCGTCCGGTAGAAGGTGCCGTTGATCTCGATCGCCGTGACGTGCCGTGACGCGAAGGAGAGCTCGTCCTTCTGCGGCAGGCCCTTCGGGTAGAACGGCCCCCGCCACGGCGGAAAGGTCCAGCCGCCGATCCCGACCCGGATCATGGCGTCGCGCCGGTCCGGCGCGGCCGGCGCGACGTCAGATCGCGTTCTCCAGCGGCTGCGCCTCCACCCGGTCACCGACCGCGACGGGGCGGGCCATGGCGGCCGCGAGCTTCGTCCGGTCGAGCTCGCCTTCCCAGTTCGAGACCACGACGGTCGCGACGCCGTTGCCGACGAGGTTCGTCAGCGCGCGGCACTCGCTCATGAACTTGTCGATGCCGAGCACCAGCGTCATGGCGGCCACGGGCACGGGGGAGTTCGGGATGGCGGCCAGCGTGGCGGCCAGCGTGATGAAGCCGGCCCCGGTCACGCCCGACGCTCCCTTCGAGGTCAGCATCGCGACCGCGATGATGGTCGCGTATTGGCCGAACGAGAGATCCGCGCCCACGGCTTGCGCCAGGAACAGGGTCGCGAGCGTCATGTAGATGTTGGTGCCGTCGAGGTTGAACGAATACCCGGTCGGGATGACGAGGCCGACCACGGGCTTCGAGGCGCCGAGGCCCTCCATCTTCTGCATCATCTGCGGCAGCACCGTCTCCGAGGACGAGGTGCCGAGCACGATCAGGAGCTCATCCTTGATGTAGACGAGGAAGCGCAGGATCGAGAAGCCGTTCAGCCAGGCGATGGTGCCGAGCCCGACGAGCACGAACAGGAGGCTCGTCATGTAGAACGTCGCCACGAGGCCGAGCAGGTTGCCGAGGCTCGCGAGCCCGTACTGGCCGATCGTGAAGGCCATCGCCCCGAAGGCGCCGAGCGGGGCGAGCTTCACCACGATGGCGATGATGCCGAAGAAGATCTTGCCCATCGTATCGATGACGGCGTTGACGGGAGCCGCCCGCTCGCCGAGCCCGCTGATCACGACGCCGGTCAGGATGGAGACGACCAGCACCTGGAGGAGGTCCCCGCCGACGAAGGCGTCGAGGAAGTTCTTCGGGATCAGCCCCAGGATGTGCTGGACGACCGAATCCTTCTGGGCGGCGGCCGTGTAGGTGGCGACCGCCTTCGGGTCGAGCGTCGCGACGTTGGCGCCGAACCCGGCTCCGGGCTTCACCACCTCCGCGACGAGCACGCCCACCAGGAGGGCCAGCGTCGAGACGACCTCGAAATAGATCAGCGCCTTAAGGCCCACCCGCCCGACCTTCTTCAGGTCGCCCATGGACGCGATGCCGTGCACGATGGTGCAGAAGATCACGGGCGCGATCATCATCTTGATGAGCGCGATGAAGGCGTCGCCGAGCCACTTCATGGATTTCGCCGTTTCCGGCGCCGCCCAACCCAGCACCACGCCGAGCACGATCGCGATCAGGACCTGGATGTACAGGACCCGGTACCAGGCCTGCCGGGGAGGGGTGATCGTGCCGTGCATGCGTTCCTCGGAATTCCGGCGGCTCTCCGTCCGCGCGAGTGCCCCACACTACACGGTCACGCGGCGGTCACAAAGCCGGTGAAAGACCGCCGCCATCCTTCGTCGAGCCCGGCGGCATCCCCGCCGCCTCGCCCGGGGCCGGCCGCCGTGACAGCCCGGGCCGCCCGGCGTAGGTCTCGACGGGACCAGGAGATCGACACATGGCGCTGACCGGAAGAACGGCCCTCGTGACAGGCTCGACGAGCGGGATCGGGCTCGCCTATGCGCGGGCCTTCGCCAAGGAGGGCGCGAACGTCCTCATCAACGGCTTCGGCGAGGCGGACGCGATCGAGAAGGAGCGGGCCGCGATCGAGAGCGAGTTCGGCGTCAAGGCCCTGTATTCGGCGGCCGACATGACCAAGCCGGCCGAGATCGCCAGCATGGTGGCGGAGGCCGAAAAGGCGTTCGGCAAGCTCGACATCCTGGTCAACAATGCCGGCATCCAGCACGTGTCTCCGATCGAGGATTTCCCGATCGAGAAATGGGATGCGATCATCGCCATCAACCTGTCGGCCGCCTTCCACGCGATCCGGGCCGCGATCCCGGGCATGAAGCGGAACGGCTGGGGCCGCATCATCTCGACGGCCTCCGCCCATTCGCTCGTGGCCTCCCCGTTCAAGTCGGCCTACGTCTCGGCCAAGCACGCCATCGCGGGCCTGACCAAGACGGCGGCCCTCGAACTCGCAGGCTTCAAGATCACCGTGAACTGCATCTCTCCGGGCTACGTCTGGACGCCGCTCGTGGAGAAGCAGATCCCGGACACCATGAAGGCGCGCGGCCTGACGAAGGAGCAGGTCATCAAGGACGTCATCCTGGACGCCCAGCCGACAAAGGAATTCGTCACGGCCGAACAGGTCGCGGCCCTCGCCGTGTTCCTGTGCACGGACGAGGCGGCCCAGATCACGGGCGCGAACCTCTCCATCGACGGCGGCTGGACGGCCGCGTGACCGGCCGTCCGGGGCCGACGGACCGGCCGCGAGGGCTCGCCGGGCCGCGGGCGGAGAAGCCGATCTCCCTCGCGCTCCAGGGCGGCGGGGCGCATGGCGCCTATACCTGGGGCGTCCTGGACGCGATCCTCGAGGACGGCCGCCTCGCGATCGAGGCGGTCACCGGTGCCTCGGCCGGGTCGATGAACGCCGTGGTGCTGGTCGACGGCTGGCTCGAGGGCGGGGCGGACGGCGCGCGCCGCAAGCTCGCCGAGTTCTGGCGCAAGGTGAGCCCGGATGGCGGGCTCTCCGAGGGGCAGCGGCAGGTCTTCGACGGCCTCCTCGGCTTCTGGTCGCAGGCCTCGCAGCCCTTCGCAGCCTGGACGCGGGCCTGGCAGGGCAGCTTCAGCCCCTACGACACGCTCGTGGACATCAACCCGCTCCGCGAGACGCTGACCGGGACGGTCGATTTCGCCCGCCTGCGCGGGGCGGACATCCGGCTCTTCGTCGCCGCGACCTCCGTGTGGACGGGAAAGATCCGGCTGTTCGAGACGGCCGAGCTCGAGGCGGACCACGTCATGGCGTCCGCCTGCCTGCCGACGCTGTTCCGGGCGGTCGAGATCGACGGCGAGCCGTTCTTTGATTTTTTTTATTCGGGGAACACGGAGATCTACACGCTCTTCTACCATGCCCATTGCGACGACGTGCTCCTCGTCCAGATCAACCCGATCGAGCGGCACGAGACGCCTCGCGACGCGGCCGAGATCCAGAACCGGCTGACGGAGATCAACTTCAATTCCGGGCTCTTGCGCGAGCTTCGCGTGATCGATTTCGTCGCCCGCTTGATCGACGAGGGCAAGATCTCGGACGAGGATTACAAGCGCGTCCTCATGCACCGGATCGGGGGCGACGGAGCGCTGGAGGAGTTCTCCGCCTCCTCCCGGATGAGTGCCGATTGGGACTTCTTCCAGCGCCTGCGCGACATCGGCCGGAAGGCCGCGCAGGACTGGCTCGTGCGCCATTACGACGATCTCGGCCAGCGCTCGACGCTCGACCTGCGGTCGGCTTACGCCTGATCCGTCGCGATGAGGTTTCCGCCGGAGCGCATCGTCTGCCTCACGGAGGAGACGGTGGAGACGCTCTATCTCCTGGGCGAGCAGGACCGGATCGTGGGCGTGTCGGGCTACGCGGTCCGGCCGCCGCAGGTGCGCCGCGAGAAGCCGCGCGTCTCCGCCTTCATCTCGGCCGACCTGCCGAAGATCACCGCGCTCGCCCCGGACCTCGTCCTCACCTTCTCCGACCTCCAGGCCGGGATCGTGGCCGACCTCGTCCGGGCCGGGATCGCGGTCCACGCCTTCAACCAGCGCGACATCGCCGGCATCCTGGCGATGGTCCGAACGCTCGGCGCCCTCGTCGGCTGCCCGGAGCGGGCGGACGACCTCGCCGGCTCGCTGGAGCGGAGGGTCGATCGCGTCCGCCGGGAGAACGGCCGGTGCAAGACGCGGCCGCGCGTGTATTTCGAGGAATGGGACGATCCCGCCATCTGCGGCATCCGCTGGGTGTCCGAGCTGATCGATGTGGCGGGCGGCACGGACGTGTTCGCGGAGCGCTCCCGGCAGGGTTCGGCGCGGGACCGCATCGTCTCGCCCGACGACATCCTGTCCGCGGCGCCCGAGATCGTGATCGGCTCCTGGTGCGGCAAGCGCTTCAGGCCGGAGCTGTTCGCGGCGCGGCCGGGCTTCGGCGCCCTTCCGGCGGTCGCCGCCGGGCGGCTCCACGAGATCAAGTCGCCCCTGATCCTCCAGCCGGGACCGGCCGCGCTGACGGACGGTCTCGACGCCCTGGCGAGGTGCATCGCGGGACGGTCGCCCGCCGCGTCCGCCGGAAGGGCCGGTTTACCGTAGGGTGTTAGCCGTGATCGACCCCTCCCGAGCGCGATCGATTCGCGAGGGCGGGCCGGTTCGGGAGACGAGATGTCGGCAGCGTTCGACAGGGTTCCGGAGGCTGGGCTCGCGGACGGTCCCGCGCCCGATGCCGGTCTAGCGGCGCTCGCGCTCGTTGCCTCCTTCCACCACGTCTCGGCCGATCCCGCGCAGCTCCGGCACGAGCTCGGGCTGACGGGCGAGCGCGCGGAGGCGGGCGACATCGTCCGGGCGGCCCAGCGGCTGAAGCTGAAGGCGCGCCTGCTCACGGGCCAGAAGGCGGAGCGGCTCGGCACGATCCCGCTGCCGGCCATCCTGGAGCTCACGGACGGCCGTTTCGTCCTCCTCGGGCGGCGGCTGGAGGACGGGCGGCTGCGCATCGTCGACGCCGTCAGCCGCACCGCCGCCCACGAGGACCCGCGAGACTTCCTCCTGCGCTGGAGCGGCAACCTCCTGCTCGTCACCCGCCGGGTCGGGATCGACAGCGCGGCGCGGGCCTTCGGGCTCGGCTGGTTCACGCCGCTGGTCCACCGCTACCGGGCGCCGCTCCTGAACGTGCTCCTGGCCTCCCTCCTGGTCCAGCTCTGCGCGCTCGCGACGCCCGTCTTCTTCCAGATCACCATCGACAAGGTCCTGGTCCACAAGGGCTACTCGACCCTGACCCTGGTGGTGGTCGGGCTGATCGGAATCGGCGCCTTCCAGGCCGTGCTGCAATACCTGCGGACCTACATCCTCACCCACCCGACGTGCAGCATCGACGTCGAGCTCGGCGCCCGGCTGTTCGAGCACATCATGCGGCTGCCGCTCGGCTATTTCGAGACGCGGCCGGCGGGCCAGACGGTGGCCCGCGTGCGCGAGCTCGAGACCGTCCGGGCCTTCCTGACCGGGCAGGCGCTGAGCTCGGCCATCGACATCCCGTTCACGCTCGTCTTCATCGCCATCCTGTTCTTCTACTCGCCGCTGCTCGCCTTCATCGTGACGCTGTCGATCCCGGTCTACGTGGCGGTCGCTATGCTGGTCCGGCCGGGCCTCCGCAACCAGATGCTGGAGCTGTTCAACAGGAGCGCGCTGTCCAGCCAGTTCCTGATCGAATCGATCGTCGGCATCCAGACGGTCAAGGCGCTGGCGGTCGAGCCCACCTTCCGCCGGCAATGGGAGGAGCGCCTCGCCGCCTATATCAGCACGTCCTTCTCGGCCACCATGCTGGCGGCCTTCGGCCAGAACGCCATCCAGTACGTGAACCGGGTGGTGACGGCCCTCGTCCTGTTCTTCGGCGCCTACGCCGTGATCGACGGCAACATGTCGGTCGGCAGCCTCGTCGCCTTCAACATGATCATGGGCCAGATCACCGGGCCGATCCTGCGGCTGTCGCAGCTCTGGCAGGACTTCCAGCAGGTCCGGGTCTCGATCGAGCGGCTGGGCGACGTGCTGAACGCGGCCACCGAGCCCCGGTCCGCGGGCCTCGCCAGCCTTCCGGCCGCGCAGGGGCATATCAGCGTCCGCAACGTCGTCTTCCGGTACGGGCTCGGGATGCCCGAGGTGCTGCGCGGCGTGAGCCTCGATATTCCGGCCGGGCAGGTCGTCGGCATCGTGGGGCCGTCCGGGTCCGGCAAGTCGACCTTCACCAAGCTTCTCCAGCGCCTCTACATCCCTGAGGCCGGGCAGGTGCTGGTGGACGGGATCGACCTGTCACAGGTCGATCCGGCCTGGCTCCGGCGGCAGATCGGCGTCGTCCTGCAGGAGAACCTCCTGTTCAACCGCACGGTGTTCGAGAACATCGCGGTCGCGAACCCGGCCATGTCGCGCGGGCAGGCGATCGGCATCGCGCGGCTCGCGGGCGCCGACGAGTTCATTTCCAAGCTCCCCCTCGGTTACGACACGCCGATCGAGGAGCGCGGCGCCAACCTGTCCGGCGGCCAGCGCCAGAGGCTCGCCATCGCGCGCGCGCTGTCGACCAATCCCCGTATCCTGATCTTCGACGAGGCGACGAGCGCGCTGGATTACGAGAGCGAGCGCGTCATCCAGGAGAACATGCGCCAGATCGTCCAGGGCAGGACCGTGATCATCATCGCGCACCGGCTCGCGGCCGTGCGGGATTGCGACCGGATCGTCGCGATCGCCGACGGCCGTATCGTCGAGGACGGCTCGCACCGCGATCTCGTGGGACGCCCGGCCGGCCTCTACGGCAGGCTCTGGCGCATGCAGTCCGACCGTGGGGAAGCCGCGTGAGCGGGATCGCCGCCCCGTCCGGCGCGACGCGGCTGCCGGCGGCCGGGCGGCGGTCCCGAATCTCGGCCATCTCGGCCCGTCTCCAGGCGCTGGCCGACCATGAGGACAAGGAGTTCCTGCCGGCCGCGCTCGCCATCCGGGACCGGCCGGCATCCCCCTACGCGCTGGGCTTCGTCTGGACCGTGGCGGCCGGGTTCGCGCTGGCGCTCGCCTGGAGCTGCTTCGCCCGGCTCGACATCTTCGCCGTCGCCCCCGGCCGGGTGCAGATCAGCGGCCGCTCGAAGGTCGTCCAGCCGTACGATACCGGAAAGGTGCAGGCCGTCCGGGTCGAGAACGGCTCGCAGGTGAAGGCCGGGGACGTGCTGGTCGAGCTCGAGCCGACGGAGGCCGAGGCCGATTACCGGAGCAAGGCGCTTCTCCTCGAATCGTTGGAAGCCGAGATCCCGCGCCGGATGGCGGAGGTGAAGGCGTTCCGGGCGAATGCCCGTGCCGCCGTTCCCGACTTTCCGGACGCCGTGTCCGAGCTCGTGCGGGAGCGCGAGCTGTCGGCCTTGTCGGCCGAGCTGAGCCAGTACCTCGCCGCCCGTGAGACGATCGTCGCCTCCATCGCCGAGAAGGACGCAACCGAGGAGAGGCTCGCGGGCAGCATCGCGGCCCGGCGCCGCCTCCTGACCCTCCACAAGGAGCGGGCCGAGATGCGGGAGACGCTGGCCTCCAAGGCGGCCGGAAGCCGCGCCTCCGTGATCGACGCCGTCCAGGTGGTCGAGCAGACGATGGGCGACCTCGCCGCCGAGACGGGCCAGCTCGCCGAGACGAAGGCCGCGAGGCGGTCGCTGGAGCGCAAGGCCGAGCAGCTCACGGAGGACGCCGTCGCCCAGCAGGTCCAGAGGGTGACGGAACTGTCCCAGAAGCGCGACGGCATCCGGCAGGAGGTGATCAAGGCCTCCCTCCGGCTGGACCGCACCAGGCTGACGGCGCCGATCGACGGCACCGTCCAGCAGCTCGCCGTCACCACGCTCGGCCAGGTGGTCGGCTCGGGTTCCTCCGTCCTGGTGGTCGTGCCCCAGGACGGCACCATGGAGATCGAGGCGCTGATCCAGAACCGGGACGTCGGTTTCGTGACGCCCGGCCAGGAGGCGACGATCAAGGTCGATGCCTTCCCGTTCACCCGCTACGGCACCCTGCCGGGCCGGGTGGTGCGCGTGTCGCGCGACGCGATCGACGACCGGGAGGCGGGCGGTTCGGCCGACACCCTGTCGGCGGCCCGAGGGTCGTCGCCCGTCTCGGGCACGCCCCGGACGCAGAACCTCGTCTACCCGGTCACGATCGAGCTCGGCGCCAGCACCATCACGGGCGATGCCGGACCCGTCCGGCTCACGCCCGGCATGACGGCGACCGTCGAGATCAGGACGGGCTCGCGCCGCGTGATCGACTTCCTCCTGTCGCCCATCCTGGAGACGACGAGCCAGGCCGGCCACGAGCGCTGAGGCGGCCCAGAGGTCGTTCCAACCCCTCCTCATGCTGAGGTGGCCGCCAGAAGCGGCCCTCGAAGCACGCGCAACCGTTGTGCGTCCTTCGAGGCTCGCCTGCGGCTCGCGCCTCAGGATGAGGAGTCCGGCGCAGTCCGATGGTCGTCAGAAATACCACGCGACGGCGGCCTTCAGCGCGCCCGCGGGATCGAGGATCGGGATGGCGACCCCGGACCGGAGCCCGGCGCGAGAGAGCGAGTCCGCGACCGCGGCCGGTTCGCCGGACAGCCTTTCGGCGACGCCCGGCAGCCGCTCGGCGAGGACCCGCCCGACGAGGCCTTCTCCGGGCCTCACCGCGAGCCCCGCGTAATCCGCCTCGTAGCCGGGGATCCGGTCGCAGAGCCCGGAGGCGAGGACCAGCGTCCCGTCGGCCGCGCCCGGCACCCAGCTCTCGAAGCGGTGCGCGACCGGCGTGCCCAGCGCCGACAGGAAGGTCATCACCCAGGTCCGGGCAGGGTCGGAGAAGACCGGGATGCCGAGACCCGAATTGAGGCCGATCTTCTGCGCCTCCTCCCGCCGGAGGAAGCGGGCGGAGCTGTACACCTCCTTCAGGATCACCGGCATGCCGCTCTGCCAGACGAGGCCCGGCAGGCCGGTGCCCTTCCCGAACCTCGACAGGCGCGACGTCATCTCGAACAGCTCGGCCGTGCCGTAATAGCCGTCCACCATGCCGATCTGCGTCTCCGTCTCGGGATCGTAGCGCCACACCTCCAGCGCCCCGACATGCTCGGCATCGCCGCCGCAGAAGAACACCACCACCGCCCTGATCTCCGGCCCGGCGAAGACCGGGAGCGCGATCCCGCAGGTAAGGCCCGCCGCCTCCGCCGCCTCGATCCGCTTGAAATAGGAGCCGGCGAAGCCCTTCAGCACGACCGGCCGGCGCTCGGCCCAGGCCTTGCCGGGAAGGCCTTCGCCGCGCCCGAACACCGTGCCTCCGCTGACGTCCCGGAACGCGTCCAGCCCGCCATAGAGTCCGCCGCCGAAGCCTAGACGGGTGCCGCCGGCTTCCGGGAGCCAGACCTCGGTGACGCGGATGAACGGCTGCATGCGGCGAGGCCCGGCGCGGTGATGTCCGGGCCGCCTCGATGCAAGTTCGACGCCGCCTGCGGGCCAGCTAGTGTGCAACCGGGCACGTGCCGCTCTAGGTTCATGACGAAGCCATCCGGCTTCGACGCCACCGTCTCCAGATGAACGAGGCCCTTCAGCATCTCCCTGACGAGACGGCAGCGGTGACTCGGTGGTCCGTCACACCTCCGCTAAAATCCATCCTCCCACACCGCGTAGCGAGTCGATCAGGAGGAACGAGCTCCAACTACTCAGAAGCTGGCTAACACCATGCCGCCCATCTGGTAGTCAACTGGCCGGAACTTTTCGGATACGATTCTACCTAACATTTTCCTTCTGAATATTTCAAATGTCTTATAGCCTAATGATTCCAGTAATTCACAGCAGGTCACGCCGGCGTTCTTACTGTTAACTTCGAAAAAAACAAGCGGCTGGTTTTTCTCAATGATGCTCGTTGCTCCAGATATCACATCCGACTCATGACCCTCGACGTCAATTTTTATAAATCCAACTTTCTTCTCGAAAACAGGGCTTTGTCTGTAAATCTCGTCTAACCGGTCTAACTCGATCGCTACCTGCGACGAACCTCCAGGAACGTCCCAGCGATTCAGAGACGACCACCCAAGGTTCCCATTGTGAGGCACTTGCAACTCTGCAAATTTGGTCGTCGACGAAGCGCCTTTTTGAACGACATGCACATTATGAGCAGCGTTAATAGCTAAATTCGCCGTAAGTATCCTGCATGTAGTTGGGTGAGGCTCAACGGATAGGACCTCCGAAAATATAGTCGAAAATAATACTGAATAATATCCAATGTTGGCTCCCACGTCTATAGCAATGGAGTTATTTTCGACCTTGTTAAATACTGATTTTTTTAAGGCGTCGCTCTCACGGCGTTCAAAGAATCCTGTTGCGAATATTCGCTGGCCGATTTCATCGTCAATGGGTACGATCATCTGCCTGGCACCAGACTTCTTGGCTCGCCTGCGAAGATAGGCGGCCGTCCTGTAAGCCACCTCATCCGCCATCAAGCCGAATACACTCACGAATGCCCCCAACGATCAGGTAAACCAGGAACCGCAACGTGACACACTGAGCAGACGGTCTCAAACCGGGCTGAGGTGGTAGCGTGAGGGCGCTTTCTCAGCGGAGGAGCATCGGCTGAACGCGGTGGGCCCGGCGCGGTGATGTCCGGGCCGCCCCGATGCAAGTTCGACGCCGAGGCCGATGGCTCGGAGGCAGCCTCGACCGGGGAGCGCCGGGCGCCTACGTTGTCAGGCCACCACATCCGGCAGCGAGCCCGCATGAGCTTCGTCAACCCGAATCCGTTCACCACCCGGCCAGAGATCGAGGGCACGTTCGGCGTGGTGGCGTCCACGCATTGGATCGCGACCGCGGTCGGCATGGGCATCCTGGAACGGGGCGGCAACGCCTTCGACGCGGCGGTCGCGACCGCCTTCACGCTCCAGGTGGTCGAGCCCCACCTGAACGGCCCTGGCGGCGATGCCCCGATCCTCATCCACGACGTCCGGCGCGGCCGCACGGAGGCCGTGTGCGGCCAAGGGCCGGCTCCGGCCGGCGCCACCATCGCGCATTACCGCGACGGGCTCGGCCTCGACATGGTGCCCGGGACGGGGCTCCTCGCGGCCTGCATCCCGGGCACGTTCGAGGCCTACATGCTGATCCTGCGGGACCACGGCACGATGCGGCTCCGCGACGTGCTGGAGCCCGCCATCGCCTATGCGCGCGACGGATATCCGCTGGTGGAGCGCATCCCGGCCACGATCGCGACCGTCGAGACGATGTTCCGCGAGCACTGGACGAGCTCGGCCGAGCTCTACCTTCCGGGCGGGCGCGTGCCGGAGGCCGGCGACATCTTCACCAACCCGGCCCTCGCCCGCACCTACCGGCGGGTCCTCGACGAGGCGGAGAGCGGGCCGGGCGGACGGGAAGCCGAGATCGCCCGCGCCCGCGACGCCTGGTCGAAGGGCTTCGTGGCGGAGGCGATCGGGCGGTTCTGCGCCACGCAGGAGGTGATGGACACGTCCGGCACGCCTCATCGCGGCGTGCTCACGGCCGACGACATGGCCGGCTGGGAGGCGTTCCGCGAGGCGCCCGTCTCCTACCGCTACGGCCGCTACGACGTCCAGAAATGCGGACCCTGGACGCAGGGGATGGCGACGCTTCAGCAGCTCGCGCTCCTGTCCGGCTTCGACCTCGACGGGCTCGACCCCGCCGGGCCGGACTTCATCCATCTCCAGGTGGAGGCCGCGAAGCTCGCCTTCGCGGATCGCGACACGTTCTACGGCGACCCGCTCTTCGCCCCGGTGCCGGTCGAGCAGCTCCTCTCGGCCGCCTACAACACCGATCGCCGAAAGCTCATCGGCGAGCGGGCCTCGCTCGAGTTGCGGCCCGGCACGATCCCGGGC
>CALMTJ010000248.1 GCA_937872715.1 uncultured Methylobacteriaceae bacterium | reverse complement strand
GCTGGACGAGCAGCGCGTTGCCGAACTGGTCGAGGACGGTCGCCGCGAGCTGGATGACGCCGTTGAGCGGGATCGTCGAGGACGGCGGGTTGATGTGCACCGACCCGACCGACTGCCCGACGACGACCACGACCGACGAGTAGGCCGACGTCAGCCCGTCCGTGACGGTCGCGGTCACGACCGCGATCTCCGTCCGGGAGCCGCGCGCGATGGTGAAACGGCCGGCGATCGGGAACCGCTCGGCCTCGACGGTGAGGATCCGGGCCATGCGGCTCCTTCCCGCGCTCGACTTGTCCATCCTCCGCGCGCTATCACCGTGCCGGGATCGTGCCAAGAGATGGCAAGGGTTGAAGGTTGCGGCAGGAATCGACGGCCAGCGAGCCCAAGGCTGAGATCGACTCGTCCGGGCAAGGCGTGCGCGCCACCTTGTCCGGCAGTTGGACGGTCGAGCACGCATCCCAGGTCGAGAAGGAGATCTCGACCCTGGTCGGCGGGGCCGCCGACGAAGGCCGCGCCATCATCGACCTGTCCGGGATCGAGCGTCTCGACACGCTGGGCGCCTGGGTGCTCGACAGGACGCGGCACGATTTCGGCGCCAAGGGGCTCGCGGCCGATTTCGTCGGCGCCCGGCCGGAGCACCACATCCTCCTGAACGAGGTGGCCTATCGGGGCTTCCAGCCGGCGCCGGCGCCGCGGGACTCGAAGCTCGTCGACGTTCTCGTCGACATCGGCAAGGCGGTGGAGGGGGCGGGGCAGGATTTCGCGCAGGGGATCAGCCTCCTCGGCGAGATCATCACCGCCTTCATCCGGGTCGTCCTCATACCGAGCCGGTTCCGCCTCCCGGCGCTGACGAACCAGCTGGAGCAGATCGCCTTCCGGGGCGTGCCCATCATCGTCCTGATCTCGTTCCTCGTGGGCTGCATCGTGGCCCAGCAGGGCATCTTCCAGCTCCAGCGCTTCGGGGCGCAGACCTTCGTCGTGAACCTCGTCGGCATCCTGATCCTGCGCGAGCTCGGCGTGCTCCTCACCTCCATCATGGTGGCCGGCCGCTCCGGCTCGGCCTTCACGGCCGAGATCGGCTCCATGAAGATGCGCGAGGAGATCGACGCGCTCCGGGTGATGGGCCTCGACCCGGTCGAGGTGCTGATCGTGCCGCGCGTCCTAGCGCTCGTGATCGGCCTGCCGCTCCTTTCCTTCCTGTCCTCCATCGCGGCGCTGGTCGGGGGAGGGCTGGTCGCCTGGTTCTACGGGGACGTCCCGCCGGACGTCTTCCTGGCCCGGCTCAAATCCTCGATCGGCATGAACACCTTCCTGGTCGGGCTCATCAAGGCCCCATTCATGGCGCTCGTGATCGGGGTGATCGCCTCCATCGAGGGCGTGGCCGTGCTGGGCTCCGCCGAGTCGCTCGGCAAGCACGTGACGGCTTCCGTCGTGAAGGCGATCTTCATGGTGATCGTCCTTGACGGCTTCTTCGCGGTGTTCTTCGCCGCGATAAAGTACTGACCCCGCATGGCGAAGGACGACAGCTCCCCGAACGAGGACCGCGACCGCGAGGTCGTGATCCGGGTGCGGGACCTCGAGGTCGGGTTCGGCGAGCGCCTCGTCATGAAGAAGCTCGACCTCGACGACTTCGGGGGCGAGATCCTGGGGTTCGTCGTACCGTCCGGCCAGGGCAAGTCCGTCCTCACCCGCGCCATCCTGGGCCTCATCCCCAAGAAGTCGGGCACGATCGAGGTGTTCGGGGAGAACGTGGAAGGCCTCTCGTCCAATTCCCGGAAGGCGATCGAGCGGCGTTGGGGCGTGCTGTTCCAGCAGGGCGCGCTGTTCTCCTCCCTCACCGTGCGCCAGAACGTCCAGGTGCCGATGCGCGAGTATCTCAGCCTATCGAGCCGCCTTCTCGACGAGCTCGCCATGCTGAAGATCGAGATGGTCGGCCTGAAGCCGGACGCGGCCGACAAGCTTCCTTCAGAATTGTCGGGCGGCATGATCAAGCGGGCGTCGCTGGCCCGCGCCCTGTCGCTCGATCCGGAGATCCTCTTCCTGGACGAGCCGACCTCCGGCCTCGACCCGATCGGCGCCGGCGAGTTCGACGAGCTGATCGCGACCCTCCAGCGCACCCTCGGCCTGTCCGTTTTCATGGTGACTCACGACCTGGACTCTCTCTATACGGTCTGCGACCGCATCGCGGCGCTCGGCGACGGGAAGATCATCGCCGCGGGGCCGATCGACACGATGCTCGCCTCCGAGGATCCCTGGGTCCGGTCCTATTTCCACGGCAAGCGGGCGCGGTCTGCGTCCGGCGCCGGCGCGAACTGAAGGCGGCTCATGGAAACGCGTGCCAATTACGCGATCATCGGCATCTTCACGCTGGCCGTGATCGCGGCCGGGTTCGGCTTCGTCTTCTGGTTCTCCGGGGCGGAGAGCGGCAAGAAGCGCATGGCCTACCGGGTCGAGTTCTCGGGCTCGGTCGCGGGCCTGACGAAGGGCGCGCCCGTCCTGTTCAACGGCATCCGGGTCGGCGACGTCACGGACGTGTATTTCGACCCCGGCCGGCCGCAGGGCGCCTTCGCCCGGATCGAGGTCCAGCCCGACACGCCGATTAAGCAGGACACGAAGGCCAATCTCGACGTGGCCCTCCTCTCGGGTTCGGCCGTGATCGCGCTCTCGGGCGGCGAGCAGAACGCGCCGGCCTTGCGGAAGGACCCGAAGGACGACCTGCCGACCATCGTGGCGGAGAAGGGCGGCCTCGGCAGCATCATCGAGACGGCCCGGGGCGCGACGGAGCGGGCGAACCTCCTGCTCGACAACCTGAACGGCATCGTCAAGGACAATCGCGAGACGCTGAACCGGTCCATCAGGAACGTCGAGATCTTCTCCGATGCTCTCGGAAAGAACGCTCCGCAGCTCGACCGCCTTCTCGCCTCCGTGGCCCAGGCGGCCGACCGGATCGGCCCGGTCGCGGCCAAGCTCGAGATCCTCACCGACCAGACCACCGCCGTAATGCGCTCGGTCGAGCCGAACCGCGTGTCCTCCATCCTTCGGAGCGTGGACGACACGCTGAAAGTCGTGAGCGACAATCGCGGCAAGATCGCCGACATCGCGAGCGACGCGTCCGTCCTGGTGCGCGGGCTGGCGGATTCCGCTCCACGCCGGAAACAGACGCTGGCCGATGCCGGCGCGTTGACCGAG
>CALMTJ010000247.1:6172-7479 GCA_937872715.1 uncultured Methylobacteriaceae bacterium | reverse complement strand
CGGGCTCCAGGTTCCCGCACACCACCATCACGTCCGGCAGCAGCTGGGCGTCGAGAGCCTTCTGCTTCATGTAGAAGGTCTCGGTGAAGGTCCGGCACGGCGAGCCGTTCCGCCGGAACGCGCTTTCCAGGCCGAAGGCGATGTTCCCGATGATGGCGGCGTGCTCCCACCGCGCGCCGACCATCAGCCGGACGACTCGGCCGCCGATCAGCTCCCACTTCTCGCCACGGGGCTTGTCGGCCAGCGCCTCCTCGAAATCGTCGAAGGACATGTACTCGTAGTCGGCGAGGGGACCGCTCATGGATGCCTCCGACGGACCGGGTGACTTCCAGCCTACCACGTCCTAAGCCATGGCCGAATGGCGAAGCCTCCCAAGAAGCCCGGCGCAGGCGATCGCCGCGACGACGACCCGGACGCGACGCTCCGCCCGCTCACGCTGGCCGAGTTCGTGGGGCAGCGGGCGGCCCGCAAGAACCTGTCCGTGTTCATCGAAGCGGCGCGGAGCCGCCAGGAGGCGCTGGATCACGTCCTGTTCGTCGGGCCTCCGGGCCTCGGCAAGACGACGCTCGCGCAGATCGTGGCGCGCGAGCTCGGGGTGAACTTCCGGTCCACCTCCGGGCCGGTGATCGCGAAGGCCGGCGACCTCGCGGCGCAGCTGACCAACCTCGACGAGCGCGACGTCCTGTTCATCGACGAGATCCACCGCCTGAACCCGGCCGTGGAGGAGATCCTCTACCCGGCCATGGAGGATTATCAGCTCGACCTGATGATCGGCGAAGGGCCTGCCGCCCGCTCCGTGAAGATCGACCTGCCGCGCTTCACCCTGGTCGGCGCGACCACGCGGGCGGGGCTCCTCACGACGCCGCTGAGGGACCGTTTCGGCATCCCGGTCCGGCTCGAATTCTACGAGACGGACGAGCTCGAGCGCATCGTCGTCCGGGCCGCCCGGGTGCTCGGCATCGGGGTCGCGCCGGACGGCGCGACGGAGATCGCGACGCGCTCGCGGGGCACGCCGCGCATCGCCGGCCGGCTGCTCCGGCGCGTGCGGGATTTCGCCATCGTCGAGGGCGCCGACACCATCACGCGCGCGATCGCGGACGGGGCGCTCGGCCTCCTCGACGTGGATCCCGCGGGGCTCGACGGCATGGACCGCAAGTACCTCACGACCATCGCGCGCCATTACGGCGGCGGCCCGGTCGGGATCGAGACGGTCGCGGCGGCCCTCTCCGAGCCGCGCGACGCGATCGAGGAGATCATCGAGCCGTTCCTGATCCAGCGCGGGTTCGTGCAGCGCACCCCGCGCGGCC
>CALMTJ010000247.1:0-6162 GCA_937872715.1 uncultured Methylobacteriaceae bacterium | reverse complement strand
GCGCCGGGCCGCACCACCTCCAGCTCCGTCACGATGAGGTCGAGGCGGCGGTCGTGGGGCTCGGCCGGGACGGCGTCGATCTCCTGGATCGCGTAGGCGAGGCCGATCGCCAGCACCGGACCCTGCCCGGAGAGCTCGGCGATCGAACGGTCGAAATGTCCCTTGCCGTAGCCGAGGCGCCCGCCTGTCCGGTCGAAGGCCGCGAGCGGAACGAGGAGGGCCCTCGGGAAGACCTGCGGGGCGTCCGGGCCGGGCTCCCGCACGCCGAAGCCGCCATGGACGAGGACATCGCCGGGGCGCCATTCGCGCCAGGAGAGGTGGGGGTGGAGGATCTGCGACAGGGCCACGGACTGGCCGCGCGCGTCGAGGGCCTCCATCAGCGGCCGGGGATCGACCTCGCTCCGGATGGGCCAGTAGCCGCCGACGGGCTGCACGCCGGCAAGTTCGCTCAGGGCCAGCGCCCGCTCGGCGATGAGGCCGGCGGCCTCCCGGCGGGCTTCCTTGTCGAGGGAATCGCGCCGGGAGAACGCCTCCAGGCGGAGGCGGCCTTTCAGCTCGGCGGGCGAGAGGTCGGACATGGGTTGAGAGCGCGGAGCCACGAGAGCCGTTGGAGATCGATCCCGGGAACCTACAACGTAGGTGGGCACCGTGTTGACCAAGTCCACGGACGAGGCCAGGGACAGCACCCTTGGAGATCGATAAGGCCCCGGGGAATGTAGACTCCTGACGCGCCCCGCAGCCCCGCCGAACCGATATAGGACGGCCCGGGCCGCCGCGCCAGGGGCAGGGCCGCCACACCCGGCCCGACCTCGAGTCGGGCCGACGCGAAGACGGAACACACGGCATGCTCGAACTCCGAACCCTGCATTTCGAGGACCTCGCGGTCGGCATGCGGGACGGGCTGTCGAAGACCGTGTCGTCCTCGGACGTGGTCGGCTTCGCGGAGATCACGGGCGACCGCAACCCCATCCACCTGTCCGAGCATTTCGCGGCCCGGACGCCCTTCGGCACCCGGATCGCGCACGGCCTCTACACGGCCGGGCTGATCTCGGCCGTGCTCGGGACGCGCCTGCCCGGCCCGGGCGCCGTCTACCTGTCCCAGAACCTGCGCTTCCGGGCGCCCGTCCGGATCGGCGACACGGTCGCCGTCACGGTCGAGGTGGTCGAGCTCGTGCCGGAGAAGCAGCGGGTCGCGCTGCGCTGCACCTGCACGGTCGCCGGAGAGGTGGTGCTGGAGGGCGACGCGCTCGTGAAGGTTCCGAGCCGGGAGGAGACGAGAGTGCCGCCGCCTCTCTGAGGGCCCGGGGGCCGGCTGAACCGCGGGGCGGACCCTTCTCCCCTCGCGGGAGTTGGTGTCGGCGCGACGCGACGACGGATGAGGGGGGCCGGGCAGACCCTCATCCGTCACGGCTTCGCCGTGCCACCTTCTCCCGCGAGGGGAGAAGGGCGGAGCTCGCGCTCACGCCGTCGCCGGGTTACCCGCCGACGCCGTCCCGCGGGCGGCCTCCTGGCCCGCGATCATCACGGCGGCAATCTCGCCGTACAGGGTCGCCCAGGCCTCCCGCACCTCCGGCGTGAAGCGCGGCCCCAGCACCTTGTGCAGGCTGGACAGGAGGCACTCGCCGACGGGACCGTAATGGTCGGCCAGCGCGCCGTAGGCGGCGTGGCGGCGCCCGACCTGGCGGGCGACGGAGGCGAACATGTCGGGATGCGTCATGAACCCGACCATGCTGGCCAATGTGTCCATGAGCTTGATCTTCTGCTCGGTGATGTCGTCCGGGAAGAGCGGCCTGACGCCAGGCGCCACCGTGAAGAGCTCGTCGTAGAAATGATCGGAGACCCTGGATCCGATCGACATCAGCACGTCGGCGGTGCCGCGCACGAGCTCCATCTGATCAGGCGACATGACGGCCTCCGTCGACGCGGCTCCCGCCACGTGTCCGACTCCCGTTGAACGCCGCGACCGTCACGCGGTGTTCCGGGCGATGTGAATCCCGACCGGCTTCCCCGGTCAGCGCAGGCGTTCGAGGATGCTCGCGTAATTCGCCACCGCGACGCCGCCCATGTTGAAGACCCCGGCGAGGCCGGCATCGGCGATCTGCGTGCCGCCCGGCGCCTCGCCCGCCACCTGCATGGCCGCCATCGCGTGCATGGACACGCCCGTGGCGCCGATCGGGTGGCCCTTCGCCTTCAGGCCGCCGGACGGGTTGACCGGCAGCTTGCCGTCCTTCTCCGTCCAGCCCTCGCCGATGGCGCGGGCGCCCTGTCCCTCCGGCACGAGCCCCATCGCCTCGTACTCGATCAGCTCCGCGACCGTGAAACAGTCATGCGTCTCGACGAGGTCGAGATCCAGCAGGTCGAGCCCGGCCGCCGCGAGCGAGCGCTGCCAGGCGAGCCGCGGCCCTTCGAAGGCCAGGATGTCGCGCTTCGACATCGGCAGGTAGTCGCTGACCTGCTCGGCCGCCCGGAACACCACCGCCTTCGGCTTCGTCAGGGCAACGTCCATGTCCGCCAGGATGACGGCCGCGGCGCCGTCCGACACCATGGAGCAATCCGTCCGCTTCAGCGGGCCCGCGACGATCGGGTTCCTGTCGGAGGGGACGCGGCAGAACTCGAAGCCGAGATCCTTCTGCATCTGCGCCAGCGGGTTCACGGCGCCGTTCTTGTGGTTCTTGGCCGCGATCTGCGCGAGCGCGTCGCTCTGGTCGCCGTATTTCTGGAAGTAGAGCTGGGTCACGAGCCCGAACACGCCCGCGAAACCGCCGGAGATCTCGCCCTCCTCCTTGAGGTAGCTCGCCTTGAGGAGCGTCTCGCCGATGGCCGGGCCCGCGAGCTCGGTCATCTTCTCCACGCCGATCACGAGCACGATGCGGGCCTTCCGGGCCGCGATCGCCGTGAGGCCGGCATAGATCGCGGCCGAACCCGTCGCGCAGGCGTTCTCGATCCGGGTCGCGGGCTTGAAGCGGAGGGCCGGGATGGCCTGGAACACGAGCGACGCCGTGAAGTCCTGCCGGGAGAAGCCGGCGTTGAAATGGCCGAGGAAGATCGCGTCGACCTCGTCCGGCCCGACGCCCGCATCCGCCATGGCGCCGGCCGCGACCCGCCCGATCAGGCTCTCGACATCCTCGCCGTCATGCCGGCCGAACTTGGTGTGGTCCCACCCGATGATGCAGGCCGTCATGGTCGCTCTCCCCCGCTGCCCCTGACTTAGCGGCGGCAAGGCCCGTTTTCAACGCGTGCGGACCCTACGCCGCCTCTCCGGCGAGCGCGGCCGCGACCCGGCGGGAGAAGGCCACCGGGTCGCGCGGCGGGTCGCCGTCCTGCACCCGGGCGAGGTCGAGCAGGAGGCCGGCCGCGTCCGCGATGTCCGCCCGGCCTCGTGGCGGGCGGCGACAGAGCGGATCAGGGCATGGCGCGCATTGATCTCCAGCACGGGCCGTCCGGCTCCGAAGGAGCGCCCCGCGCGCCGCATGAGGCGCTGCATCTGGAGGTCCGGCCCGCCCGTCCCGGCCGACAGCACGACGGCGCTCTCGACCAGCCTGTCGGTCGCCCGCACGTCGGAGACGTCGGCCTTCAGCGCCTCCTTCAGGGCCGCGACGAGCGCCGCGGCATCCGTCGGAGCGTCGCCTTCGGCCGCGTCCGCGAAGGCCGACAGGTCCGCCGCGCCCTGCGTCACGGACCGGAGCGGCTTGTCGTCGAAGCGCCCGAGCTGCTCCGGCCAGAAGGCGTCCACATGGTCCGACATGAGCAGGACCTCGATCCCGCGCGCCCGAAACCCTTCGAGCTGCGGCGAGGCCGCGAGCGCGTCGGGATCGTCCGCCACGAGGTAGTAGATCGCCTCCTGCCCGTCCTTCATGCGGGACACGTAGTCGGGCAGCGACGTCCAGCCCTCCTGACCGGAGGAGCGGAAGCGCAGGAAGGGCGCGATCTCCGCCCGGCGCTCGCCGTCCTCGTAGATGCCCTCCTTGAGGACGGGGCCGAAATTCTCCCAGAACCGCCCGTAATCCTCCGGATCCTTGGCCCGGCTCGCGAGTTCGGACAGGACGCGTCCGGTGACGGCCTTGCGGATGCGGGCCAGCACGGGCGTCGTCTGCAGCATCTCGCGGGAGACGTTGAGCGGCAGGTCCTCCGTATCGACCACGCCCTGGACGAAGCGCAGCCAGCCGGGCAGCAGCCCGGCCTCGTCCGTGATGAACATGCGCCGGACATGCAGCCTGACCTTGCTGTCGCGGTCGGTCTCGACGGCGCCGAACGGCTTCATGCCGGGCACGAAGAGGAGGGCCGTGAACTCCGTCGCGCCCTCCGCCCGCCAATGCAGCGTCGCCCAGGGCTTGTCGAAGTTCATGCCCGTCTGTCGGTAGAACTCCGCATATTGGTCGGCGGTGATCTCGGCCTTCGGCTTCCGCCAGAGCGCCGCGCCCTGGTTCGCGCTCTCGGCCTTGCCGTCCCGCAGGATGGTCACCGGCACCGTGATGAAATCCGCCCATTTGCGGACCACGTGGTCGAGCCGGACCGGCTCCAGGTATTCGGCCGCGTCCTCCTTGACGTGAAGGACGACGTCCGTGCCGGGCTCGGCCCGGTTCGCGGGCTCCAGCGTGTAGCTGCCCTGCCCGTCGGAGGCCCAGGTCCAGCTCTCCGCCGTGCCGGCCCGGCGTGACGTCACCGTCACCCGGTCCGCCACCATGAAGGCGGAGTAGAACCCGACGCCGAACTGGCCGATCAGGCTCGGCCGCTCGTCCGGCTTGGCATTCGCGAGCGACTGGCTGAAGGCGCGGGTGCCGGAGCGCGCGATGGTCCCGAGGTTCTCGGCCAGATCCTCCTTCGACATGCCGATGCCGGCATCGGAGACGGTCAGCGTCCGGGCGGTCGCGTCGGCCGCGATGGCCACCTTGGCGTCGGGCGGGGGCGTCAGGGCCGGATCCGTGAGCGCCTCGAAGCGGCGCCGGTCGGTCGCGTCCGCCGCGTTGGCGACGAGCTCGCGAAGGAAGATCTCCCGTTCCGAATAGAGCGCGTGCACCACGAGGTCGAGCAGCCGCCCGACCTCCGCCCCGAACTCGCGCCGTTCCACCGTGTCCGCCACCTTGCGCTCCCTGTCAGGCCGGCCGCGATATGGCGGCGCGGCGGCGGGAGATCAACGGGCCGGGCCGCATCCGTCCTCTCGAGCGAAGCGATCCAGCGCCCGATGCACTGCCCTTGGATCGCTTCGCTCCGCTCGCGATGACGGCGTGCCTCACGGGTCGGGATAATCCACGCCGACCAGCGCCAGGCCCTGCGGCGGGGCGAGGGGGCCGCAGGCCGCGCGGCTGCGGGACGCGAGCGCCTCGCCGACCCTCGCCGGGCTCCAGCGCCCATGTCCCACCTGCGCGAGGGTGCCGACGATGGAGCGAACCTGGCTGTGCAGGAAGGAGCGGGCGGAGGCCCGGATCACGACCTCCTCGCCGCATCGCTCGACGGACAGGAGGTCGAGTGTGCGGACCGGGCTCGCGGCCTGGCATTCTGAGGCCCGGAAGGTGGTGAAATCGTGCCGGCCCACCAGGAGCCCGGCGGCCTCGCGCATCGGCGCCGCGTCCATCGGCCCGCGCACGTGCCACACGCCGAAACGCTCCAGCGTCGGCGGGGCGCGGCGGTTCAGGATGCGGTAGCGGTAGTGCCGGGCGAGGGCCGAGCGGCGGGCGTCGAACCCGTCCGGCACCGCTTCCGCCGACAGGATCGCGACCGGGAGCGCCCGGAGATGCGCGTTCAGCGCGTCCCGCAGCCGGTCGGGCCGCCACGCCCGGTCGAGGTCGACATGCGCCACCTGGTGGGTGGCGTGGACGCCCGTATCGGTGCGGCCGGCGCCCTGCACGCGGCGCGGCGCCCCGGTGACGCGCTCCAGCGCGGCCTCGATCTCGCCCTGGACGGTCGGGCCGACGGCCTGGCGCTGCCAGCCGAAGAAGGGCGTCCCGTCATAGGCGAGGTCGAGGCGGTAGCGCCCCATCAGGCGGACCTCGCGGGGATCGACGCCGGACCGTCATAGCGAGGAGGCGCAGCCGACGAAGCGATCCAGGACGGTCGCCGAGGAGCCGTGTCCCTCCGTCGCGTCGCTTAGCTCGCGACGCCGAGATGGGCACCCCGTCGCGCGGACGTAGCCATCACCCCAGCATGCCGCCGGCGGCGAGGATG
>CALMTJ010000246.1:5619-11258 GCA_937872715.1 uncultured Methylobacteriaceae bacterium | reverse complement strand
CGTGCCGAGGGTCGGCTCCGGCTGGGGCGCCTGCGACCCGGCGAACCCGAAGAACCGGCGACGGCGCTGCTCGATCCTGGTCGAGCGGGAGGGCGGCGGCGGACGCACGGCCGTGCTGGTCGATACGACGCCCGACCTGCGCGAGCAGCTCCTCGGCGCGGGCGCGGCCCGCCTCGACGCGGTGCTGATCACCCATGACCATGCCGACCACACGCACGGGATCGACGACCTCCGGCCCATGGTGATCCACATGCGCCGCCGCATGCCGGTCTACCTCGATGCCGCGACGAGCGCGGTGATCCACGCGCGCTTCGGCTATTGCTTCGCCACGCCGGCCGGCAGCGAGTACCCGCCCATCCTGGACGAGCGCCGCATCGACCCTCCGCATCCCGTGACGATCGACGGCGCCGGCGGCGCGGTCACCGCGCGGCCGTTCGCGATGCGGCACGGCCGCAGCGACGCGCTCGGCTTCCGGTTCGATGGGATCGGCTACGCGCCGGACGTCAGCGCCATGACGCCGGAGGCCGTCGAGACCCTGCGCGGCCTCGACGTCCTGATCCTCGACGCGCTCCGCTACACGCCGCACCCCACGCATTTCTCCGTGGCGGAAGCGCTGGCCTTCGTGGCGGAGGTCAGGCCGAACCGGGCGATCCTGACCAACCTCCACACGGACCTCGATTACGGGAAGCTCGCCGCCGAACTGCCGGCCGGCATCGAGCCGGCCTATGACGGGATGACGATCTCCGCGCCGTGAGCCGGCCCCCCGGAAACCTCGACGCTCGGGTTCCATAATATATCTTATGCGAATGACGGCATGGCTCGGGGCGATGCGGCGCCACCCGGCCTGTTCAGCCGTTCTCCCGTCTGGGATACGGGAGTTCAGCTGAGTGGAGTGGCGGTTCATGGCGGCGGCAGAAGAGGGTCGGTCGCCCTCGCCTACCCGGGAGGTCGGCGGGCTCCTCGCCATCATGGCGGCCCTGCGGACACCCGTGACGGGGTGCTCCTGGGACCTCGAACAGAGCTTCGCCTCGATCGCGCCCTATACGGTGGAGGAAGCCTACGAGGTCGCGGACGCGGTCGCGCGCGGCGACACCGACGATCTGCGGGAGGAGCTCGGCGACCTGCTTCTCCAGGTCGTGTTCCACGCCCGGATGGCCGAGGAGGCCGGCCTCTTCGATTTCGGCGGCGTGGTGGAGGCGATCACGGGAAAGCTGATACGACGCCATCCCCACGTCTTCGGCGCCGCCCGCGACCTGTCGCCCGCCGCCGTGAAGGCGCTCTGGGACGAGATCAAGGCGGCCGAGAAGCGCGAGCGGGCGGAACGCCGCGGCATCCCGCCCGAGACGAGCGTGCTCGACGGGGTGCCGGCCGGAATGCCGGCTCTCACCCGGGCCGACAAGCTGTCCCGGAAGGCCGCGAAGGCGGGCTTCGCCTGGCCCGATCTCGACGGCGTCGCGGCGAAGATCGAAGAGGAGCTGGCCGAGGTGCGCGAGGCGGCCGAAGGCTCCTCCCCCGAGCACCTGGCCGACGAGGTGGGCGATCTCCTGTTCACGGTCGCGAACCTCGCCCGGCACCTCGGCGTCGAACCCGAAGCCGCGTTGGCACGGGCGAACGGCAAGTTCGAGCGCCGCTTCAGGGCCGTGGAAAGGGCGCTCGCGGCTGAGGGCCGGTCGCCCGCGACCTCCGACCTCGCCGAGATGGACCGGCTCTGGGACGAGGCAAAGGCGGCCGAACTGCGGGGAGGCGGGTGACGCCGGCCGCTGCCGGTGGGACCGTCACGCCGCCACCCTCCCCCTGACCGCGAGGTGGATTGCTTCGCTTCGCTCGCAAGGACGGGGCGGCGGCCTTGGAGCGGCGGTCACGGCTCCAGCCGCTCCGCTTGCGGAAATCGTTTCAGCAGGCGTGATTCCTTCTCGGGTGCGACCCGCACCGTGAAGCGGATTTCGCCGTCCTCGTCCGCCTCGCGGGAGATGATCTCGCCCTCCTCGTGCAGCCAGTTCGGGCCGGCGCCGTCTCCTGGGCCGAGCACCACCTGGAACGTGTTGCGGTTCCGGGCGATCCGCCGCTCGATCGCGAGGAGGAGCTCCTCCGTCCCCTCCCCGCTCGCCGCGGACACGATGAAGGCGCGGTCGGCGGCATCGCCGCGCGCCGCGACGGCGGCCAGCCGCTCGCGCTCGCCGGGATCGAGCAGATCGGCCTTGTTCCACACTTCGATCAGCCGGGTGCGGTCGTCCGGGTCGATCCCGAGCTGGCGCAGGACGTTGCGGACATCGGCCGATTCCGCCTCCGTCTCGCCGTGGGAGATGTCCCGGACGTGGAGGAGGATGTCGGCCTCGATCACGTCCTCCAGCGTCGCCCGGAAGGCCGCGACAAGCGTCGTCGGAAGGTCGGAGATGAACCCCACCGTATCGGACAGGATCGCCGTCTCCCCGTGAGGCAGGCGCACCGAGCGGGCGGTCGGATCGAGGGTCGCGAACAGGAGGTCCTCGGCGAGGACGGCCGCCGCCGTGAGCCGGTTGAACAGGGTCGACTTGCCGGCATTCGTGTAGCCGATGAGGGCGACGATCGGGTACGGCACGCGGCGCCGGCTCGCGCGATGGAGCGCCCGCGTCTGCTTGACGGATTCGAGGTCGCGCTCGATCCGCCGCATGCGGTCCTGGATGACCCGGCGGTCGGCCTCGATCTGGGTCTCGCCGGGGCCGCCCAGGAAGCCGAAGCCACCGCGCTGCCGTTCGAGATGCGTCCAGGAGCGGACGAGGCGCCCGCGCTGGTACGCGAGATGGGCGTGTTCAACCTGCAGCGACCCCTCGCGGGTATGCGCCCGCCGGCCGAAGATCTCGAGGATCAGCCCGGTGCGGTCGATGACCTTGGTTCCCCAGGCCTTTTCCAGGTTGCGCTGCTGGACGGGCGTGACGGGGCCGTCCATCACAACGAGCGTGACGGCATCGGCGGCGATGAGGCCGCCGATCTCGTCCACCTTTCCGGACCCGATCAGCGTCGCGGGCCGCGGCTTCGACACCGGCACGACCGCCTCCCCCACCACGTCGAGGTCGATCGCGCGCGCGAGCCCGACCGCCTCTTCGAGGCGCGCCACGGGCGGCCGCGGGTTGAGGATGACCTCGTCGACCAGCGCCTTGGAGGTCGACGGGCGGGTCAGGTAGGGCCCGATGACGAGCGTGCGGGTGCGGGCGGCGAGCGTGTGCTCGACCTTGTCGCGCTGGAGAAGATCGGCCTCCGCGGGCGTCTCCCTGGTCAGCTCGGCATCCTCAAGGCTTGTCGGTCATCTCGGGCTCGAAGAGCTGGATCGGGTGCCCCGGCATAATGGTGGAGATCGCGTGCTTGTAGACGAGCTGCGAATGCCCGTCGCGACGGAGCAGCACGCAGAAGCTGTCGAACCAGGTCACGATCCCCTGCAGCTTGACGCCGTTGACGAGGAAGATCGTCAGCGGGACCTTGTTCTTGCGCACGTTGTTCAGGAACGTGTCCTGAAGGTTCTGGCCGCGTTCGGTCGGCATAGTTCGGCCTCATGAGCCCGCGCGTCCGGTCTTCGCCGGGCTGCTCTGTTGTCGTTGACGGGGAGCGGGCGCTCCCACCGGTACCCTCCATAACAGGGTGTCGGAGGCGAATCCGCAAGTCTTTTCGCACCTGCAACATGGCGGCGTCGTTCACGATCCGATACCCAGGAGCTTGAGCTTCCGGTGGAGGGCGGAGCGCTCCATGCCGATGAACTCGGCCGTCCGCGAGATGTTGCCGGAGAAGCGGGCGATCTGCGCCACGAGGTATTCGCGTTCGAAGATCTCGCGCGCGTCTCGCAGGGGCATGCTCATCAGGCGCTCGCCGCCCTCCCCGTTCGGCGTCGACGGCACGAGCGCGCCGATCTCGGAGGGCAGCATCTCGGCGGTGATCTCCACGTCCGGCTCCCCGGCGGTCAGGATCATGAGCCGCTCCACGTTGTTACGGAGCTGGCGGACGTTGCCCGGCCAGTCGTGAGACTGGAGCACGGCCATCGCTTCCTCGCCGATACGCCGGCGCGGCAGGCCGGTGGAGGACGAGATCTGGTCCTGGAAGAACTCGATCAGCTCCGGCACGTCCTCCCGCCGCTCGGAGAGGGACGGGATGCGGATCGGCACGACGCCCAGACGGTGGAACAGGTCTTCCCGGAGCGCGCCGCGCGCGATCTCGGCCGGGAGGTCGCGGGAGGACGAGGAGATGATGCGGACATCGACATGGACGCGCGTCGAGCCGCCGACCCGCTGGAAGTTCTGGTCGACGAGGACGCGCAGGATGCGGCCCTGCACCTCGCGCGACATGTCCGCGATCTCGTCGAGGTAGAGCGTCCCGCCATGCGCTTCCTCGAGGGCGCCGGTGCGCCGGCCGCCCTCCCCGTTCGCCTCCACGCCGAAGAGCTCGGCCTCCATGTTCTCGGGCGTGATGGTGGCGGCGTTGAGCGTCACGAAGGGGCCGGAGGCCCGGCCGGACTGCGCGTGCAGCGTCCGGGCGACGAGCTCCTTCCCGGAACCCGGCGCGCCCGCGATGAGGATGCGGGCATTGGTGGGCGCCGTCCGGTCGATCACGCCGCGCAGCTGGTTGATGGCGGGCGAGCGTCCCGCGATGCGGCTCGCCTGGACGGAGCGGGACTTCAGGTCCTTCACCTCGCGCTTCAGCCGCCACGATTCCAGCGCGCGGTCCGCGACGAGCACGAGCCGGTCGGCCTTGAAGGGCTTCTCGATGAAGTCGTAGGCGCCGGCCCTGATGGCGGAGACGGCCGTCTCGATGTTGCCGTGGCCGGAGATCATGACGATCGGCAGGTCCGGGTGCTCCGCCCGGATGACGTCCAGCACCTGGAGGCCGTCGAGCCGGCTGCCCTGCAGCCAGATGTCCAGGAACACGAGATGCGGGCGGCGCGCCTGGATGGCGGCCAGCGCCTCGTCGGAGGACCCGGCCTTCCGGGTCCCGTGTCCCTCGTCCTCGAGGATGCCGGCCACGAGGTCGCGGATGTCGGTCTCGTCGTCGACGACCAGGATGTCGGTGCTCATGCCGGGACCCGCAGCCTGTCGGCGTGGGGCAGCGAGGACGCGATTCCGACGGGCTCTCCCGCCCGGCGGATCCTCATGCGGACGAGGCCGCCCCGGCCGGCCGGATTGTCGAGGAGCTCGATCCCGCCGCCATGGTCCTCCAGGATCTTGCCGACGATCGCGAGACCGAGGCCGGTGCCGCCTTCGCGCGTCGTCATGTAGGGCTCAAGGAGGCGCTGGCGCCCTTCGGCCGGGAAGCCCTTGCCCGTGTCGCTCACGTCGATGATGACCTCGTCCTCCTCCTGCCGGACGGCCACTTCGATGGCCGGCGACCCGCGTTCCGCCTCCGGGACGGCGCCGATGGCCTCCGTGGCGTTCTTGATGATGTTCGTCACCGCCTGCGACAAGAGCCGCCGGTCGAAGGCCGCGTCGATCGGCCGGTCCGGCGCCGAGGCGCTGATCGCGATGTCAGGATGGGCGATCCGCATCATGAAGACGATCTGCCGGACGGCATCGACGACGTCCTCCTCTCCCATCGTGGGTTTCGGCATGCGGGCGAAGGACGAGAACTCGTCCACCATCCGCTTGATGTCGTCGACCTGGCGCACGATCGTGTTCGTGCAC
>CALMTJ010000246.1:4108-5609 GCA_937872715.1 uncultured Methylobacteriaceae bacterium | reverse complement strand
GCCGTGATCAGCTTCCCGTATTTCCGCCGGATCCGCTCGGCCGAGAGCTGGATCGGGGTGAGCGGGTTCTTGATCTCGTGGGCGATCCGGCGCGCGACATCGGCCCAGGCGGAGCTCCGCTGGGCGGTGACGAGGTCGGTGATGTCGTCCAGCGTGACGATGAGACCCTTCTCCTCCCCGCGCGCCTGTTCGCTCGTGACGCGGATGTTGAGCGTGCGGTCGCGGCCAGCCCGTGAGATCGGGATCTGGCTCTGGGCGAGCCGCAGCCGCCCGGTCGTCGCCTCTTCGATCAATGGGGCGATTTCGGGGAGCACGGAGGCGATCGGCTGGCCGAGCAGCGTCGACCGGGTCGAGCCGAGGAGGGTCTCGGCCGGCGGGTTGACGATGGTGATCAGGCCATGCGCATCGATCCCGATCACCGCCGCTGAGACGCCCGACAGCACGGCCTCCATGAACCTGCGCCGGCGGTCGATGAGGTCGCTCGCGGCCGTCAAGCCATCGTGCTGGCGCCGGAGCTCCGACGTCATCTTGTTGAACGTCTCGCCGAGATGGGCGAGGTCGCCCTCCGTCCGGCGCACGGGCACCTGGACGTAGAAGTTCCCGGTCGCGACCTGGTCGGTCGCGTGGATCAGGCGCCGGATCGGCGAGACGAGCCGGTTGGCGAAGTTCAGCCCGAACCACACGGCCGAGAGCAGCACGATGAGCGCGATCAGGGCGAACATGGACGCGAAGGCGACCTGGATCCCGACCCTCTTCTCCTCCAGCGCCTGATAATAGGCGACGCCGGCTTCGGCGACCGGCGGAAACTCCGTCGCGCGCGGATCGACCTGCCGGGCCACGAACAACGCGGCGCCGCCATAGACCGGGAGCTTCAGGAGCGCGCTGAAGACGTTCCCGACGCGCGGGATGGCGCAGGTCGCATCCGTCTCGCTCGCACTGGAGACGTCCTCCGGCGTCGGCGGCGCGAGGCCGGGAAGCGGCCGCAGCTCCGCGCTCTCGAGATTGGTCCCGTCCGGCTTGACGAGGAGAGCGACCGGGAAGCCGAGATAGCCGGCCCGCGTGCCCATGAAGTCGCGGAAGAGCCGCCGGTCGGCGTCGAAGAGCACCTTGGCGCGCGACAGGTCGGCCGCGATGAGCTGCGTTTCGCGCGCGATCGTCCGGCACTGGTCGTCGCGGTAGGCCTGCGCGATCTCGACCGTGTTGGACATCAGGTCCTTCATCGACCCGGTGAACCAGGGGTTGAGCCCGCGATCCAGGATGGTGCTCGCGACGATCGCGACCAGGATCGCCGGAAGCGCCGCGACGAGGCTGAACAGGCCCACCACCCGCGTGTGGAGGCCGGCCGCCGCGTCGCCCTGCCAGCGCGCCCGGATGAGGCTCCACCCCTCCCAGGCGACGATGCCGACCAGCGACACGACGAGGAGCACGTTGATGAACAGCACCCAGACGACGACATCGTGCGTCGGCATGCGGCGAGCGGCACGGCCGAGCAGGTGCACGC
>CALMTJ010000246.1:721-4098 GCA_937872715.1 uncultured Methylobacteriaceae bacterium | reverse complement strand
CATGCCCGCGAGGACCAGGAAGGTGATCAGCCCGGAGCAGAGGGCCGCTCCGACCGCGAACGCGCCGACCCAGCCGGGACCCCGCCGGGCGCGCTTCAGGAGCGGCCGCCTCGATTCCGCCGGAACGTCACCCACGGGCGGCTCCCACGAGGGCCGCCGGGCTCACGCAAGGCGAGTGATGCATTCCGGCCACAGGACCGGATTAGAGGCCTTCGGGAGCGAAGTCCAGGACGGGCGCTCAGCGCGCCGTCCGGATCACCTGCAGGTCGAGGTCGCGCACCTTCTTGCGCAGGGTATTGCGGTTCACGCCCAGGAGCTCGGCCGCGCGGATCTGGTTGCCGCGGGTCGCCGCCAGCGCCGCGCCGATCAGCGGGCCTTCGATCTCGCGGAGGATGCGGTGGTAGAGCCCCGGCGGCGGCAGGGTGTTGCGATACCTGGTGAAGTAGAGGCCGAGATGGCGCTCCACCGCCATGGACAGCGTTTCCCCGTCGACGGGCGCGCTGGTCTCGCCGGCCGCCGGCGCGGCGGGCGGCGTGTCGAGCTCGGCGTCGATGATGGGGCCGGTGATGGTCTCCTGCGGGTAGAGCGCGGCGAGACGTCGGACGAGATTCTCGAGCTCGCGGATGTTCCCGGGCCAGCGGTAGCGCTTGAGCTTGTCCAGCGCCTCCGAATCCACCTGCTTGCGGGACAGACCCTCCTTCTCGACCAGGTTGACGAAGTGCCGGACGAGGTCCGGCACGTCCTCCGCCCGCTCCCGCAGCGGCGGCAGGCGGAGGGGCACCACGTTCAGCCTGAAGAACAGGTCCTCGCGGAACGAGCCGTTCTGGATCGAGATGCGCAGGTCCTTGTTGGTGGCCGCGATGATGCGGACGTTCGTCCTGATCGGGACGCGCCCGCCGACGGTCGTGTACTCGCCCTGCTGGAGGACGCGCAGCAGGCGGGTCTGCGCCTCCATCGGCATGTCGCCGATCTCGTCGAGAAAGAGCGTCCCGCCCTCCGCCTGTTCGAAACGGCCGACGCTCCTCGCCAGCGCGCCGGTGAACGCGCCCTTCTCGTGGCCGAACAGCTCCGATTCGATGAGGTCGCGCGGGATGGCCGCCATGTTCACCGGGATGAACGGACCCTTCCGGCGCTTGCCGTAATCGTGCAGGGCTCTGGCGACGAGCTCCTTCCCGGTCCCGGATTCGCCCGAGATCATGACGGTCAGGTCCGTCGGCATCAGCCTCGCGAGCGCCCGGTAGATCTCCTGCATGGCGGGCGAGCGCCCGACGAGCGGGATCTCTTCCGGCTCCGCCGCGAGCGCGTTCGGGGCGGAGCCCCGAGGCCGGGACAGGGCGCGGCCGACGATCGCGACGAGTTCCTTCAGGTCGAACGGCTTGGGCAGGTATTCGTAGGCCCCCCGCTCCGACGCCCGGATCGCGGTCATGAACGTGTTCTGGGCGCTCATGACGATGATCGGCAGCTCCGGCCGCACCTTCTTGATCCGAGGCAGGAGGTCGAAGGCGTTCTCGTCCGGCATCACGACATCCGTTATGACGAGGTCGCCGTCCCCTTGGGCGGCCCACCGCCAGAGGGTGCCGGCATGGCCCGTCGAGCGAACGTCGTAGCCGGCCCGGGACAGGGCCTGATTCAGGACCGTCCGGATGGCCGCGTCGTCGTCGGCCAGCAATATTTGTCCGCTCGGCATGTCGCGCTCACATCTCCGAACCGCGCCCGTCCTGGGCGTTGTAGATCGGCAGGAGGACCTTGAACGTCGTCCTCCGCGGCGCGGGATCGCATTCGACCACGCCCCCATGCGCGCCGACGATCTTCGACACTAACGCAAGCCCCAGGCCACTCCCCTGCGCCTTGGTGGTGACGAAGGTATCGAATAGGTGCGGCAAGAGGTCCGGCGTGACGCCCGGCCCGTTGTCCCGGATGCCGACCTCGATCGGCAGCGCGACGCGCCCGCGCGCACCCGGCATCTGCAGCCGGATCCCCGCCCTGAACGAGGTGGTGAGCATGATCTCGCCGTCCAGCGCGTCCGGGCCGATCGCCTCCGCGGCGTTCTTCACCAGGTTCAGGAACACCTGGATGAGCTGGTCGCGGTTGCCGTGCACGGGCGGCAGCGACGGATCGTAGCCCTCCTCGATCCGCACGTGGCGGGCGAAGCCGGATTCGGCCAGCCGCTTCACGTGGGCCAGCACGCCGTGGACGTTCACGGCGCCGCTGTCGACTGGCCGCTCGTCGCCGAACAGCTCCATGCGCTCGACGAGGTTCACGATCCGGTCGGTCTCGTCGCAGATGAGGCGCGTCAGCATGCGGTCGTTCGCATCGACCGATTGCTCGAGAAGCTGCGCCGCGCCCCGGATGCCGGAAAGCGGGTTCTTGATCTCGTGCGCCAGCATCGCGCCGAGCGCCGTCAGCGACCGGGCGGCGCCGCGATGGGTGAGCTGCCTGTCCATCTTGTCCGCGATGGTGCGCTCCTGGAGCATGAGGAGGACGGCCCCGTCCTCGCCCAGCGGCGTCGCGAACGCGTCCACGGTCCGCTCGGTGCCGAGGCGCGGGTTGACGAGGTCGATGCGATGCTCGTTCACGCCGGCGCGGCGGCGGCGCACCTCGTCGACGAGCGCCACGGTCGGCGAGCCGAACGGGACGATGTCCGACAGCTTCTGACGCCGCAGCATGCGGACGCCGATCTCGAAGAAGTTCTCCGCCGCGTGGTTGGCGTCCAGGATGTTGCCTTCCGGGCCGATCGTGAGGAGCGGCAGCGGCAGGGCATTCACGACGGCGTCGCCCGTGACCATCGTCAGGCCGCCCGGGCGAGTGGCGCGTCGTAGAGGCGGCGCAGGAGCCGGACCACCTCGGCCGGCTCCTGCGCCGTCACGAGCAGGCGACGGTCGGCTTCCGGGAGGCCGAACCCCGCTTCGGCGGCCCGGTCGGCATAGGCCGCGAGGTGCTTGCGGGCATGCCGCGCGCCGACGGCGCGGCCGTAGAGGCGCAGGAGCTCCCCGTAATGCTCGACCGCCGCGTCCGTCCGTTCGCCGGGAGAGGGAGCGGCGACCGGCCGCCCGGCGAGCCCGGCCGCCACCTCGCCGACGATCCAGGGCTGGCCCATGGCCGCCCGGCCGATCATCACCCCCGCGGCCCCGGATCGCGCGAGGCAGGTTCGGGCCGACGACACGCCGTCGACATCGCCGTTGGCGATCACGGGGACGGGCACGGCGGCGACCACGTCCGCGATCGCCCGCCAATCCGCCTCGCCGTTGTAGAAATCCTGCCGCGTCCGTCCGTGCACCGTGAGGGCGGACGCGCCCGCCGCGACCGCGTCCCGGGCGATGTCGGCCGCGTTCAGGCTCCCCCGGTCCCAGCCGAGCCGCATCTTCACGGTCACCGGG
>CALMTJ010000246.1:0-711 GCA_937872715.1 uncultured Methylobacteriaceae bacterium | reverse complement strand
GGGCAGGGGGGCTCGCGCATCATCGCCGAGCCCCCCTGCCCTCCGACCACGCGCTTCGCCGGGCAGCCGAAATTGATGTCGATTACGTCCGCGCCGCCCGCGCTCGCGACCCGCGCCGCCTCCCCCATCGCGGACGGGTCCCGTCCGACGAGCTGCACCACGTGTCTGGACAGGCCGGCACCTGCGGCCCGAAGCTCCGCTTCGGCGCGCCGGGAGACGAGACCGTTGCAGGGGACCATCTCGGTCACGACGTAGCTGGCGCCGAACCGGGCGGCGATCCGCCGGAAGGCGAGGTCGCTCACGCCCGTCATCGGCGCGAGCGCCGCCAGCGGCCGCGATCCGGTTCCGCTGCTCAAATTGTCGGCAATCAGCATCTTGCCTATGAAGTAGACAAAACAGGACCATTTGGGAAGCGGGCTTTCCGGCGCGCCCGCCCTCGCCTATCGAGGCTGCCGCCAGGATGGATGGGCTATGAGCGTCACAGCCGTGATCGTCGCGGCCGGCCGGGGAAGCCGGGCGGGGGAAGGCCTGCCGAAGCAGTACCGGCGGCTCGGCGGCCGCACCGTGCTGGCCCGGACGCTGTCCGTGTTCCTCGATCACCCGCGCGTCGACCGGATCATCTGCGCCATCCACCCGGACGACGGGCCAGCCGTCGCGCGGGATGATCGCGATGCCGATGCCCACGAACTGGCCGGTGAGTTCCTTCTCGAA
>CALMTJ010000245.1:11631-12056 GCA_937872715.1 uncultured Methylobacteriaceae bacterium | reverse complement strand
TCGCCGACGAGCGCGGTCGCGAGCTTCGTGGAGAGCCTGACGAGGGCTGAGATCGAGCGGCTGCTCGACCATTTTCCGGTTTATTGCCGGCCCGATCAGCGGCCGCCGCGCCGACCGTGGCTCGTCTGGCTGCTGATGGGCGGCCGGGGGTCCGGCAAGACGCGGTCCGGCGCCGAGTGGGTGCGCGGGATGGCGACGGGCGCGCCGGGCTTCGCCGAGCCGGGCGCCGGCCGCATCGCGCTCGTCGGCGAGACGCTGGCGGCGGTGCGCGACGTCATGGTCGAAGGCCCCTCGGGGCTGCTCGCCGTGCACCGCCGCCGGTACGAGCGGCCGTCATGGTCGCCCTCCCTCCGGCGGCTCGACTGGCCGAACGGGGCCGTCGCCCAGGCCAAGTTCCCATTCGTGGACGGCGGGAACGCCTGCGC
>CALMTJ010000245.1:1785-11621 GCA_937872715.1 uncultured Methylobacteriaceae bacterium | reverse complement strand
GGCCTATTCGTCCGAAGACCCGGATTCGCTGCGCGGCCCCCAATTCGAGGCGGCCTGGAGCGACGAGCTCGCCAAGTGGCGTCACCCGCAGGAGACCTGGGATATGCTGCAATTCGGCCTCCGGCTCGGCCCGTCCCCGTCCGAGATCGTCACCACGACCCCGCGGCCGATCCCGCTCCTGAAGAAGCTTCTGGCCGATCCGCGCGTCGTGCTCAGCCGCTCGCGCACCGCCGACAACGCCGCGAACCTCGCGCCCGCCTTCCTGGAGGAGGTGGTCGGCCGCTATGCCGGCAGCCGCCTCGGGCGGCAGGAGCTCGACGGCGAGCTGATCGCCGACCGCGAGGACGCGCTGTGGAAGCGCGACGCGATCGAGGCGCGTCGCGTCGACGTCGCGCCCGACCTCGCCCGGATCGTCGTCGCCGTCGATCCCCCGGCCTCGGCGGGGGCGCGGGCGGATGCCTGCGGGATCGTGGTGGCGGGGCTCGACGGGACGGGGATCGGCTACGTCCTCGCGGACCGGACCGTCCAGGGCGCGCAGCCCTCCGGATGGGCGGAGCGGGCGGTCGCCGCCTATCGGCGGTTCGGGGCTGACGCGCTGGTCGCCGAGGTGAACCAGGGCGGCGAGATGGTTCGGACCGTGCTCCGCCAGGTCGATCCGGGCATCCCGGTCACGGCCGTCCACGCCACGCGGGGCAAGTATGTCAGGGCCGAGCCGGTCGCGCTCCTCTACGAGCAGGGGAGGGTGCGCCATGTCGGGACCTTTCCCGAACTGGAAGACGAGATGTGCGACGTCTCCCCGTCCGGCCTCTCGTCCGGCCGCTCGCCGGACCGGCTGGACGCGCTCGTCTGGGCCTTGACCCACCTCATGCTGGCGCCCCGGCCCGAGCCGCGGATCAGGGTTCTCTGACGGCCGGCCGCTCCCGACCGTCCTTGCGAGCGGAGCGAAGCAAGCCAGCGGCTCGCGGGACTCTGGGTCGCGTCGCTCCGCTCGCGATGACGATACCTATGATCAGCCCTTCCAGGGGCTGTTTGGCGATTCCCTCCTCATGCTGGGTGGCCGCCGCAGGCGGCCCTCGAAGCATGCGCCTCCGGACATTGACCCGGGGGAACGCACAACCGTTGTGCGTCCTTCGAGGCCCCGCTTCGCGAGGCACCTCAGGGTGAGGAGGCTGGTGCATCTTCCTGAGGGGCCACGATGCCGAACATCCTGTCACGCTGGCTCGGGCTCGCGCCCGGGGCCAAGGCCTCGCGCGTGCCGCAGGCGCCTCCGCTCGGCGGCTCCTTCGCCGTCTACGCGACCGGCCGGCCGGCCTGGACGGCGCGAGACGACGCGGCGCTCGCCCGCGAGGGCTTCGGCCGCAACGCCGTGGTGCACCGGGCCGTGCGGCTGGTCGCCGAGGCCGCGGCCTCCCTCCCGCTCGACCTAGCGCGGGACGGTCGCGGCGTCGACACGCATCCCCTCATCGCGCTCCTGTCCGCGCCGAACCCGCGGGAAACGGGGACCCGCTTCCTGGAGGGTGTCTACGGGCAGCTCCTCCTTTTCGGGAACGCCTATCTCGAAGTCGTGGAAGTCGACGGGGTGCCTCGCGAATTGTTCGGGCTCCGGCCCGACCGGATGCGGGTCGTCGCGGGGCCGGACGGGTGGCCGGAGGCTTACGATTACGCGGTCGGGAGCCGGACGCTGCGGTTTCCCGTCCCGTCCGAGGGGTTGCAGCCGATCCTGCACCTCACGCTCTTCCACCCGCTCGACGACCATTACGGGCTCTCGCCCATGCAGGCCGCCGCAGTGGCGCTCGACATCCACAACGCGGCCGGCAGCTGGAACAAGGCGTTGCTCGACAACGCCGCGCGCCCATCCGGCGCGCTCGTGTTCTCCGGCGATTCGGGATCGAGCCTCTCCGACAGCCAGTTCGGCCGGCTCCGCTCCGAGCTCGAGGCCAATTACCAGGGCGCCGCGAATGCCGGCCGGCCGATGCTGCTGGAAGGAGGGCTCGACTGGAAGCCGCTCTCGCTCTCGCCGAAGGACATGGATTTCGTGGAAGCGAAGAACGCGGCCGCGCGCGAGATCGCGCTCGCCTTCGGCGTGCCGCCCCTGCTCCTCGGGCTCGCCAGCGACAACACGCACGCGAACTATGCTGAGGCGAACCGCGCCTTCTACCGGCAGACGGTGATCCCGCTCGCGCGCCGCACGGCGGAGGCGCTCGCCCGGTGGCTCGGGCCGCCCTTCGGCGAAGGTCTGCGGCTCCAGCCGGACCTCGACGCGGTGGAGGCGCTGGCGGCAGAACGCGAATCGCTCTGGCGCCGGGTGTCCGACGCCGCGTTCCTCAGCGAGGACGAGAAGCGCGAGGCGGTCGGCTACGGCCGCCGCGGCGGCTGATGGCGACCCGCTCGCCGCTGGCCGGCCCCGCCACGCCCTATGCCGCCCTTCAGGAGCGCGTCTCGGGCCTCGGCCAGCAATTCCTCAATTTCGAGCAGGCGACGACACGCGGCTTCCAGCAGGTCGAGAGCGCGATCGCCGCGCTCTCGACGGAGGTGCGGGCCGGCGGCAAGACGCAGTGGCAGCTCGTCGTCACCTCCGTCGGCGTGCTGGTCGCGATCCTGTCCGCGCTGGGTGCGCTGGCCTACCTTCCGGTCAGGACTGGGATGGACCAGCTCGCCGGGGAAACGCGGGCCCTTCGCGACACGATGACGCCGCGCTCGGAGCAGGGCGACCGCTGGCGCCGGAACGACGGCGACCTCGCCGCTCACGAGGCCGCGATCCTGCGGCTTCAGGACCGGATCGTCCCGCGGGCCGAGCACGAGGAGAAGTGGCGCTCGAGCGAACGGGCCGCAGCCGAGCTCCAGCGGCAGATCGACGACATCAAGCGCGCCTGCGGCGAGACCTGGTCGGCGCGCGACGCCCTCTCCGGCCTGTCCCGCCGGCTGGAGCGTATCGAACCCACGGAACGCGCGACCGCGCGCTGAGCTCTGCCCGCCTCGGCGGGCCTTTCCGGAGACCACCCGACATGAGGACGTCCGCGATGCGGGCCGCCGGCTTGCCGCGCGGCGAGGTCAAGTTCCTGCCGCGCGAGGTGAGGCGCGTCGGCGACGACGGCGTGATCGAGGGCTACGCCAGCCTGTTCGGCGTGCCTGATCTCGGACGCGACGTCGTCGAGCCCGGCGCCTTCGCGGACAGCATCGCCCGGCGCGGCGCCGCCGGCATCCGGATGCTGTGGCAGCACGATCCCGGCATCCCGATCGGCCGCTGGCTCAGCCTGGTCGAGGACGGGCGCGGCCTCCGGGGGCGGGGCCGGCTGAACCTCGAAGTCGGCCGCGCCCGCGAGATCGCGGCCCTGATCGGCGAGGGAGCGCTCGACGGGCTCTCCATCGGCTTCCGGGTGGTCGAGGCGAACCGCGACCGGCGCACGGGCCTGCGGCACCTGCGCAAGCTCGACCTTTGGGAGGTCTCCATCGTGACCTTCCCCATGCTGCCCGGCGCGCGCGTCGGCGACCTCCCGCGTCCGCCCGTGCCGCATGGCCGGGCGGCCGACCTCCCGCTCGTCCGCGCCATCCGGCGGGCGGCGGACCTCATCTCGGCCCCTTCAACCGCGAGGAAGACCATGACCCAGACACTCTCCGCTCCCGAGACGAAGTCCGCCGCCGCGCCGGGCGAGGTCGCCGTCGCCTTCGAGGATTTCACCCGGACGTTCGACGCCTTCCGGGCGACCAACGACGAGCGCCTGGCCGAGATCGAGACCCGGCTCTCGGCCGACGTGCTCACGGAGGAGAAGCTCGCCCGCATCGACGTGGCGCTGGATGAGGCCAAGCGCCGCCTCGACCGCGTGCAGCTCGACCGCGCCCGGCCGGCGCTCGCCCCCTCCGGCCGGGAGGGCGCCCCTGACCCCGGGCTCGCCGAGCACAAGGCGGCGTTCGACCTCTACGTCCGGGCCGGCGAGGCGTCCGGGCTGAAGCGCCTCGAGGAGAAGGCGCTCTCCGCCGGCTCCGGGCCGGACGGGGGCTATCTCGTCCCGGCCAATGTCGAGACGGAGGTCCTGACCCGCTTGGCGAACCTGTCGCCGATCCGGGCGATCTCGGCCGTCCGGGTGATCTCGACCGGGCTCTACAAGCGGGCCTTCTCGACCGCCGGGCCCGCGGCCGGGTGGGTCGGCGAGACCGCGGCGCGGCCGCAGACCGCGAGCCCGACGCTGGCCGAGCTCGCCTTCCCCGCGATGGAGCTCTACGCCATGCCGGCCGCGACGCAGACGCTGCTCGACGACGCGGTGGTGGATATCGACGGCTGGCTCGCCTCCGAGGTGGAAACGGTGTTCGCCGAGCAGGAAGGCTTCGCCTTCGTCAAGGGCGACGGGGTGAACAAGCCGAAGGGCTTCCTGGCGAGCACGACCGTCCCGGATTCCGCCTGGAGCTGGGGCAATCTCGGCTACGTCGCGACCGGCGCGGCCGGAGCCTTCCCGGAGGAGAGCCCGACGGACGCGCTGATCGACCTCATCTACGCGCTGAAGGCCGGCTACCGGCAGAACGCGTCCTTCGTCATGAACCGCAAGACGCAGAGCATCATCCGCAAGTTCAAGGACGATTCGAGCGCGTATCTGTGGCAGCCCCCCGCGGGCGCCGGCCAGACCGCGACCGTGATGACCTTCCCGGTGGTCGAGGCGGAAGACATGCCGGACATCGCGGCGAGCTCGCTGTCCGTCGCCTTCGGCGATTTCCGGCGGGGCTATCTCGTGGTCGACCGGGCTGGCATCCGGGTGCTGCGCGACCCGTATTCGGCCAAGCCCTACGTCCTGTTCTACACGACGAAGCGCGTCGGCGGCGGCGTGCAGGATTACGGGGCGATCAAGCTCCTGAAATTCGCCGCGAGCTGACGCGGCGGAAGAGACCGGGGCGGCCGCCGCCCCGGTCTCCGTACCGAACAGGATTACGGCATAAGAAAGGTATCGACGACGTGGATCACGCCGTTCGACTGGTTCACGTCCGCGATCGTGACCTTGGACTTGCCGCCCTTGGCGTCCACGACGTCGAGGCCGCTGCCGGCCATCTCGACCGTCAGGTTCTCGCCTTCGACCGTCTTCAGGGTGGCCTTGCCGCTGCCGGCCTTCACGGCCGCCATGAGGTCGGCGGCCGAATGCGTCCCGGCGACGACGTGGTAGGTCAGGATCTTGGTGAGCGTCGCCTTGCTCTCAGGCTTGACGAGCGTGTCGACCGTGCCGGCCGGCAGCTTGGCGAAGGCCTCGTTCGTCGGCGCGAAGACCGTGAACGGCCCCTTGCCGGCGAGCGTATCGACCAGGCCGGCGGCCTTCACGGCCGCGACCAGCGTCGTGTGGTCCTTCGAGTTCACCGCGTTCTCGACGATGTTCTTCGACGGGTACATCGGCGCGCCGCCGACGGTGACCGTCTTCTCCTGCGCGACCACGTTCGTGACCCCGAGGGCGCTCCCTCCGAGCAGCGCGGCCGCGAGGGCGGCCCGCATGCCGTTGTTGATCTTGAGCATTGTTCGTCTCCACTGTCCCGCGATCGAGCGGGATGGGAGAGGTACGGCCCCGGCTCCGGAAAGGTTTCGGCTAGCGGGTCACCCAGTCGTAGGCGTTGGCCCGCTGCGGCGGCGCGTATCCGATCGCCTGTTCCGTGCTGAAGCGGCGCAGGTCGTCGGCCCGGTCCGAGATCCAGCGCTCGTGCTCGACGACGGGCGTCACGGCCGTCAGGCCGCCGCAGGCTGTGGGCTTCCGCGAATGGAGGGCGCCTGACGACCAGCTCACGATGCCGAGGAGCTGGTAACGGCCGGGGCCGCCGCGCGTGACGGGCCCGCCGCTGTCCCCCCTGCAGGCGCCGGCGCCCGTGGTCTCGGCCAGGCGCTCCTCGTCGGCCACGACGAGCACGCGGTTGGCGTTCTGGAGCGTGCCGAGCGAGATGAGGCGCGTCCAGCGAAGCACGCGCGCCGAGCCGCGGCTGTCCTCGCCCGAGAGGCCGAAGCCCGCGAGGTCGACCCGGTCGCCTTCTCCGACGCCGGCCGAGCGGGCCGGGTCGAGCGGCGTGAACTCGGGTCCGAGCGGGCGGGCGAGCTTCAGGATCGCGAGGTCGATCCCGGGCTGAGTGCGCGGCGTCGTGCCCGGCACGAAGGAAGGGTGCAGCGCGGCCGCGATGGCCTTCACGGCCGTGCGCCGGAAGCGCCGGTCTACGACCACCACCCGGTACGCGGCGCGCTGAAGCACGCAATGGGCTGCGGTCAGGATGAGGTCCGGCGCGATCACGGCGCCCGAGCAGAGTTCCCCGCTTGAGCTCTCGATCTGCACCACGGAACGGCGGATGCCGTTCGGATCCTGCACCACCTCGCCGCCCGTCACGGCCGATGCCGGAAGCGGAGCCAGGAGGAGGGCGGCCGAGAGGAGGCGGTGGAGGAGGTGCGTCATCGTCGTCGATCTTAGGAGATTGCCGCCGGGAGGGTAACAGTTCGTTTCACCGCCATGCCGGCTCGCGGCTCCAGGCCGCGGCGATCCGGTCGATCCAGTCCCGCTGCGGACCGAGCAGCACCGCCTGGCTCATGGCGCCGCAATCCCGGCCGCCGGAGCCGGCCGCCCCGCTCGTGACGGCCACGCCCGCCCCGCCCGGGAGCGCGACGGGTCCGCCCGAATCGCCCTCGCAGGCCCCGGCCCGGCCGGCTCCGGCGAGCCAGAGGAGGATGCGGCTCGGTCCATAAGGCTCGACGACGCCGAGGGCAGCGCTCCGGAACGTGCCGGTCGAGCGCGGGTCGCCGCCCTGCGCGAGGCCATATCCTCCGAGCGCCACCGCGTCCCCCTTCCGGGGCATGTCGGCCGAGAGGGTGGCCGGCGCGAAGCGGCCGGGCAGCGGCTCGGAGGACCGGACGAGGGCGAGGTCGATCGAGCGGCGGCGGCCCGCGATGGCGCCAGGGTCGTAGCCCGGATGGAGCGCCCGGGCCGACGGCGCGATCAGCACGGGCGCGCCGTCCGGCCCCTTGAAGTGGATGCGGGTCTCGGCCGTCCCGGCGACGCAATGGCCGGCCGTGAGGACCACGTCCGGCGCGATGACGACGCCCGAGCACATCCCGCCGCGGGACGTGAGCACCATCACGGCCGACCCGGCCGGCGGAGACGCGCTCTCCGCCCCGCCGATCACCGCCGAGACCGGCCGGGCGGAGCCGACCGAGAGGGCGGCCGCCGCCGCGACGAGACCCGCCAGGCGCGAGCCGCGGAAACTTTTCGGAGTTATCATGATGAGCGCCTATCCGATCGCCGGCCCGGCCGTCGAGCCCGTCTCGCTGGCCGAGGCCAAGGCATATCTGCGCCTCGACGGGACGGAAGAGGACGACCTCGTGAGCGCGCTCCTGCGCGCCGCGCGCCTCGCCGTCGAGGGGACGTGCCGGCTCCTGCTCGTGGGGCAGAGCTGGCGGGTGACGCTTCCGGCGTGGCCTCCCGGGCGCGCCGTCGAGCTCGCGCTCGCGCCGGTGATGGCCGTGTCCGCGATCCGGATCGTCGACGCGGCGGGCGCGCCATCGACCCTGCTGTCCGCACTGTACCGGCTGGAGAGCGGAGGCGACCCGGCGCGCCTCGTCGTCGATCCGGCCGCACCCGATCCCGGCGCATCCCCGGCAGGGATCGAGATCGATCTCCTGTGCGGGTTCGGCGCCGCGGCCGAGAGCGTCCCGGCGCCGCTCCGGCTCGCGGTCCGGATGCTGGTCGCGCGCTGGTTCGAGCGCCGCGGCGACGACCCATCCGGATCGCCCGTCCCGTCCGACATCGCCGCGCTGCTCGCGCCCTACCGCCGTCCGAGGCTCGCATGAGGGCCGCGGCCACGATCGGGGAGCGGGGCCGACGCTTCACACTCGACGTCCCGATCGAGACCCCGGACGGGTTCGGCGGGGCCGTGCGCTCCTATGCGCCCGGCCCGCTCCTCTGGGGCTCGCTCGCCATGCTGTCGGCGGGCGAGCGCCTGCGCGCCGGGCGCGGCGAGGCCGTCGTCACCCACCGGGTCACCTTGCCGTATCGCGAGGACGTCGACGACACGCGCCGCCTGTCGCTCGGGTTCCGGCGCTTCCGCATCCGGGCCGCCTCCGACCCGGACGGGACGAAGCGCAGGCTCGTCTGCCTCGTGGAGGAGGTCCGGACATGACCTCGCCGATCCTGCCGCTCCGGGCCGCGATCCTCGCCCGCTGCGGCCCCGACCCGACGCTCGCCGGCCTGATGGGCGGCGCCGTCCACCTCTGGGACGAACCGCCCCGCAACGCGCCGCCGCTCTACGGGGTGTTCGGCCCATGCGAGGCGCGCGACGCCTCGACATCGAGCGATCGCGGCCACGAGCAGGAGCTCTCGCTCGTCGTCTGGGCGCGGCCCGGCAGCGCCGCCTCCGCGCTCGCGGCGGCGGAGAGGATGGCCGAACTCCTCGACGACGCGCCGCTGGCGCCGGCCGGGCACCGCCTCGTCCACCTGTCCGTGACGAGCCTCGCGGCCGACCGCGACGGCGAGACGAACCTCGCCCGGGCCACCCTCCGGCTGCGGGCCGTGACCGAGATCCTGGGCTGATCCGCCCGACCCCACGGAGGAGCCGACATGGCCGCGCAGAAGGGCAAGGACCTGCTCGTCAAGATGGATGACGGGGCAGGCGGGTTCGCGACGGTGGCGGGGCTGAGGACCCGCCAGCTCGCCTTCAACGCCGAGACGGTGGACGTGACGAACGCCGATTCGGCCGGACGCTGGCGGGAGCTCCTCGCCGGCGCCGGGATGCGGCGGGCCTCGATCTCGGGCGCGGGGGTGTTCAAGGACGCGGCCTCCGACGCCCGCATGCGCACCCTGTTCTTCGACGGCTCGGCCGCGACCCTTCAGGTCGTGGTGCCGGATTTCGGCACCGTGCAGGGCCTCTTCCAGATCACCGGCCTCGAATACCGCGGCGACCATGCGGGCGAGGTCACCTTCGACATGGCGCTCGAATCGGCGGGCGCCCTCACCTTCACGGCGCTCTGAGCCGATCGGGAGAACACGGGTGGCGAACAGACGACGGGGTGAGGTGGAGGCGACGATCGCCGGCCGCTCATACACATTGTGCCTGACGCTCGGCTCGCTCGCGGAGTTGGAGGACGCGTTCGGGGTCGACGACCTGTCGGCTCTCGGCCGGCGCTTCGGCTCCGGGCGGCTGTCCTCGCGCGACCTCGCCCGCATCCTGGGCGCGGGGCTGCGCGGCGCCGGGGAGGCGATCGGCGACGACGCCGTCCGGGACTGGCCCGGCGCGGCCCTGCCGGAGATCGCGGCCGCGGTGAGCGATCTCCTTTCCGCGACGTTCGGGGACGCCCCCGGGGACCCTCCCGGGCCGCAGGGCGCCTGAGCGCGGCGGATCCGCGTCCCTTCCCGTGGGACGACGCGATCCGCCTCGCTTTCGGCGCCCTGCGGTGGCGGCCGGACGAGTTCTGGCGCGCGACGCCGCGGGAGCTCGCCCTCGCGCTCGGGCTCGCGCCCGGCGCGGCGCTCGCCCGCGACGACCTCCTGGCGCTGATGCGCGACTTCCCCGACCGGCAGGCCGAACCATGACCACCACCGAGGATGCCGGCCGGTCGCTGGCGGACAGGCAGCGGCAGCTCGAGACGCTGGAGCGGCTCTCCGGCCGGTTCGGCGAATCGCTCACAGGAGCGCTGTCGGCGGGCGCGGCGAGCGGCAAGCAGCTCTCGGCCGTCCTCGACGGCATCGCGTCCTCGCTCACGGGGTCTCTCGGCCGCACGGCAACCTCCGCCCTGCAGACGGTGCTGACGAGCGGTCTCCAGGGCGCCGCGCAGGCGCTGACGGCCGCCGCGAGCTCGCTCTCCTGCGAGTAGGCGCGCAGCGCGGGGTTGCCGTCGA
>CALMTJ010000245.1:0-1775 GCA_937872715.1 uncultured Methylobacteriaceae bacterium | reverse complement strand
GCCGCGAGCGCGCGCTCCTTCGGCGGTGCCGCCTTCCCGTTCGCGAGGGGTGGCGTGGTCTCGGGCGGCCAGGTCGTGCCGTTCGCGGCCGGCGGAGTCGTGGCGTCGCCGACCTACTTCCCCCTCGGGCGCGGGCTCGGCCTCATGGGCGAGGCCGGTCCGGAAGCGGTGATGCCGCTCGCCCGAGGCCCGGACGGCCGGCTCGGCATCCGGTCGGGCGGGGGAGGGGGCGCGACCAACGTCACGGTCAACATCGCGGCCTCCGACGTCGAGAGCTTCCGGCGCTCGGAGGCGCAGGTCTCGGCCGCGCTCGCCCGGGCCGTCGCGCGGGGAAAGCGGGCGAGCTGAACAGGGGAAGACCATGCCGGCCGAGTTCCACGAGATCCGCTTCCCGCTCGACGTGGCGCTCGGCTCGCGAGGCGGGCCGGTGCGGTGCACGGACATCGTGACGCTCGCCTCCGGGCGCGAGCACCGCAACGCCCGCTGGGCGGACAGCCGGAGGCGCTACGATGCCGGGCTCGGCATCCGGACGGCCGATGCCCTCCACGCGGTCGCCAACTTCTTCGAGGAGCGGCGCGGGCGGCTGCACGGCTTCCGCCTGCACGACCGGGTCGACTGGAAGTCGTGCCCGCCCTCCGGCACCGTCTCCCCGCTCGACGCGGTGATCGGGCATGGCGACGGCGTCCGGACCGCGTTCGGCCTGGTCAAGACGTACGGGACGGGCTTCGCGCCCTATGCGCGCCCGATCGGGAAGCCGGTCGCCGGCACCGTCCGGGTCGCGGTCGCCGGGACGGAGATGGCGATGGGAGCGGGCGTCGGCTGCGACGCCACGACCGGCACCGTCGCCTTCTCGGCGCCGCCCGCGCCGGGTGCGGCGATCACGGCCGGGTTCGCCTTCGACGTGCCGGTCCGGTTCGACACGGACGCGCTCGAATTCGACCTGTCCGCCTTCGAGGCCGGGCATGTCCCCTCCGTCCCGCTGATCGAGATCGTGCCCTGAGGCGCTTTTCGCCGGAGGTTCCCATGCGGACGCTGCCGCCCGCCCTCGCCGCCCATCTCGGCGAGGGCGTCACGACGCTCTGCCGGTGCTGGCGCCTCGTCCGTCGCGACGGCGCGGTGCAGGGCTTCACCGACCATGATCGCGACGTCGCCTTCGACGGCACGGCCTTCGCGGCGGGCAGCGGCCTCGAAGCCGCGGAAGCGACGGCCGAGCTCGGCTTCGCGATCGGCGGCGGCGAGGTCGCGGGCGCCCTCGTCTCGCCGGGCCTGACCGAGGCCGACATCTCGGCCGGGCTCTACGACGATTCCCGGGTCGAGGTCTGGCTCGTGAACTGGAGCGAGCCCGCGACGCGACTCCTCCTCGACGTTTTCTCGATCGGCGAGATACGCCGCTCGGACGACGCCTTCGTGGCGGAACTCCGCGGCGCGACCCATCGGCTGGACGAGGAGCGCGGGCTCCTGTTCCGCAACACCTGCTCGGCCGATCTCGGCGACGCGCGCTGCCGCGTCGATCTCGCTTCGCCCGCCTTCCGGGCGGCCGCCGCCGTGGCGGCGACGGACGGAGCCCTTTCCCTCACGGCAGGCGGGCTCGGCGGCTTCCCCGACGGCTGGTTCACCGCCGGGCGGCTCGCCTGGACGGGCGGCGCCAATGCCGGCTCTGCCGTCGAGGTGAAGGCGCATCGGCCGGCCGGCGGCGGCGCGGCGGCGTTCGACCTTTGGCAGCGCGCGCCCCGCGCGATCGCTCCGGGGGACTCTTTCGCCGTGACGGCCGGCTG
>CALMTJ010000244.1 GCA_937872715.1 uncultured Methylobacteriaceae bacterium | reverse complement strand
ATGTCGGCCAGCGCGTGGTCCCGGTCGCCGCCATCGACGAAGCCGAGCCCCGCGAGCCCTCGCTCCGTCACGACCAGGATCGCCTCCCCGAACGGCGACGGGTGGAAGCCGTAGGCCATGGCGAGCCCCTCCCCGCCGGCCTTGTACTGGCCGGGCGTCATCGCCTCGTGGGCGACGAAGAGGTCGTGAAGCCGGCCGGGGCCGGACAGCCCGACTTCCATGGTCGCGTCGAGCACGGAGGCCGAATCCGCGAGCAGCGCCTTCGCGTTGTCGATGGTGATGGCGGCCAGGAACGCCTTCGGCGTCAGCCCGCACCAGCGCTTGAAGAGATGGTGCACGTGGGTCGTGGACAGCCCGACATGGTCCGCGATGTCCTCCAGCGAAGGCTGGTCGCGCCACCGCGCCGTGATGAAGCCCAGGATCCGGCGGACGTGGTCGTAATCGGAGCCGCTCCCATCCGCGGCCGCCGCCAGGGGGCCGCCGGCACGCCCGGAATGTTCTGCGGCAGCGGCCGCAACGGCAAGGTTCAACATCGCTTTCTCCCTCGGAACGCTTCCGCTTAGGAGAGGCTGGGCCGCCGCGACACCCGGTTCCTGCCGAACCGTTCGGGCCGTCGGGCTTCCAACGAACCTTTCCATCGGTCCGTCCTGGCCGGGCCTGGCCCGGCCATCCACGAAAGACGCTGCCGAGAAGGCGCCCGTCGACGTCACGGCCCCGGACCGACGTGGATGGCCGGGCCAAGCCCGGCCGGAACGGATCGAGTGTTCTGTCTTTGAAGAGATAAACGTATCCCTCAGAGCATAAGGCTCCCTGGCAGTCCCGGTCATCGGCATCATTGCTGGCCGCCGAGCTGCTTCGCGAAATTGGCGAAGAACTCGTCCGCGTATTTCTTGGCGACGCCGTTGATGAGCCTGCCGCCGAGCTGGGCGATCTTGCCCCCGACCTGCGCCTCGACGTCGTAGGTCAGGAGCGTCCCGCCACCTTCGCCGGGATCGAGCTTCACCTTGGCGCCGCCCTTGGCGAAGCCCGCGACGCCGCCCTGCCCCTCGCCGGAGATCGTGTAGCCGTTCGGCGGATCGATGTCCGACAGGGTCACGGCGCCCTTGAAGGTCGCCTTGACCGGGCCGATCGAGACCTTGGCGGTCGCCGTGAAGCCGCTGTCGCTCGTCCGCTCCAGGGCCTGGCAGCCCGGGATGGAGCTCTGCAGCACGGCAGGGTCGTTCAACGCCGCCCAGACCCGCTCGCGCTCCGCCGGCAGGGCGACCGAGCCCGTCATCGTCATCGCCATGTCGATCCTCCCGGCGAGGCTTCGTCCCCGTCGGGAGCCGTCTTATTGACGCCCGCGATCCTGGCAAGGGGCTTGCAACCGTGTCCTGCACCTGTGCGAAGCGGTTCCCGGCCGGCTGGCGCCCGTGCCGGTTCCGTGCATGATCACCACCCGTGATGCCGTCCATCGCGGACGCGAATGGTTCGGGAGTGCCCGTCGGTATGGCAGTCTTCGTGCAGCAGCTCATCAACGGGCTGACGCTTGGATCGATCTACGGCCTCATCGCCATCGGCTACACGATGGTCTTCGGCATCATCGGCATGGTGAACTTCGCCCATGGCGACGTGTTCATGCTGTCGGCCTTCGTCGCCCTGATCCTGTTCCTCATCCTGACCACCTGGCTCGGGGTGTCGTCCGTGGCGCTGGCCCTCCTCGCCGTGATGGTGATCTCCATGGTGCTGACGGCGCTCTGGGGCTGGTCGATCGAGCGGCTCGCCTACCGGCCGCTGCGCGGCTCCTTCCGGCTGGCGCCGCTCATCTCGGCCATCGGCGTATCGATCTTCCTGTCCAACTTCGTCCAGGTGGCCCAGGGCGCCCGCAACAAGCCGACCCCGCCGATGATGCCGGAGGTGATCCCGCTCTTCGAACGCAACGGCTACCTCGTGGCGCTCTCCTACAAGCAAGTCATCATCATGGTGACCACGGCCGTCCTGCTCACCATCTTCTGGTTCCTCGTCCAGAAGACCTCGCTCGGCCGGGCCCAGCGGGCGTGCGAGCAGGACCGCAAGATGGCGGCCCTCGTCGGCATCGATGTCGACCGCACGATCGCGCTGACCTTCGTCATCGGGGCCGCGCTCGCGGCCGTCGCCGGCACGATGTACCTCCTCTATTACGGCGTCGTGAACTTCGCCGACGGCTTCGTGCCGGGCGTGAAGGCGTTCACGGCGGCCGTCCTCGGCGGCATCGGCTCGTTACCCGGGGCCATGTTGGGTGGATTACTGATCGGCCTGATCGAGACGCTGTGGTCGGCTTATTTTTCCGTCGAGTACAAGGACGTCGCCGCCTTCTCGATCCTGATCAT
>CALMTJ010000243.1:444-1469 GCA_937872715.1 uncultured Methylobacteriaceae bacterium | reverse complement strand
CGCCGCGTTTTGACAGGCGTTCGACACGACGTTAGGAACCGGCCGGGCGCGGGCGCGACCTTCCTTTTATGAACGACCGACTCTCGCCGATCCTCGCTGCCAAGCAGGACGAAATCGCAGCGCTGTTGCCGCAGCGCGAGGCGCCGGTCATCGGCGCTCCGGTTGACCCTTCATTTACCATGATCGCCGCAAGGTCGGGGCCTCGCCCTTCGAGGCCGCGGCCCCGTCCATGTTCCTGTTCACAACGCCTCCGCCCCCGGCTCTCCCGCCGGTCGTGCAGAGCGCCCCGGCGGCGCCAGGCGCGGCCCTCCCGTCGAACCCGGTCACGGAGGCGATCCGGCGCGGGGCCGAACAGACCGGGATCCCCTACGGATACCTCCTCAGCACCGCCCAGCGCGAATCCGCCCTCGACCCGGCCGCCCGGGCGCCGACCTCCACGGCGACCGGCCTGTTCCAGTTCATCGAGCAGACCTGGCTCGGCCTGATCAAACGGGAAGGCGGCAAGGCCGGGATGCCCGATCTTGCGGGCTCGATCGCCGCACGGGAGGACGGCCGTTTCACCGTGGACGATACCGAGACCCGCCAGACGATCCTCAAGCTCCGCGAGGATCCCGGGATCGCCTCCGTCATGGCCGGCGCCCTGACGCAGCAGAACCGGGACGCGCTGTCCGGCACGCTCGGCCGCGAGCCCTCGGACGGCGAGCTTTACATGGCCCACATGCTGGGCGCCCGCGGCGCGTCCGCGCTGATTCGATCCGCCGCCGCCGATCCGGCCCGCCCGGCGGCCTCCGACCTGCCGGAGGCCGCCTCGGCGAACCGCTCGGTCTTCTTCGACCGCGCTGGGCGCGCACGGGGCGCCGCGGAGGTCTACGAGATCCTGGCCGCGAGCCGCGGCGCGGCACCCCCACCCTCGCCGGCCACGGGCGGAACCGTGCCGACCGCGCCCGCGAGCGATGCCGCCCCGCCTCTGCCGAAGCTCGAAGGGCCGGCCCTCTACGGCCTCTTCCAGACATCCGGCCGGTCCG
>CALMTJ010000243.1:0-434 GCA_937872715.1 uncultured Methylobacteriaceae bacterium | reverse complement strand
GATCTGGCGGGTGAACAATGCCCCGACGGCCTCCCGGCCGCCATCGGCCGCCTTCTTCCCGCGCTCGGACGGCGTGGTGCCGGCGGACGGCCCGGCCGAGGCGCCCGCACCCGCGAGGCTGGCGGAATCGGCGGAGGACGCCGCACCGTCCACTCCCTCCGAGCGAACTCCAATCGCCGCCCCGTCGCTCGCCTCCGGCCCGGCTGTCACGCCGCTGCCTCCCCCGCGGCCCCGCGTCCTCGAACCATCCGGCTTTCCCCGCCTCCGCAAGGCGGCGCTGTTCGCCGCTCGCGAGCGGCGCTCGTGATCGTCCGCCGCTTCCTCCTCTGGGCGCGCTCCGCGCCGCCCGGCCATCGGGCGGAGGCGACGGCAGCGCTCGCCAACGCCTTCCTCTATTCCGGGCTCGACCCCTCCGACCGGTGGGAGGCGGAGAC
>CALMTJ010000242.1:24293-27842 GCA_937872715.1 uncultured Methylobacteriaceae bacterium | reverse complement strand
GGCCAAGCCCGGCCATGACGTACCGCCGGGGTCTGTCAGGGGCTCTCGGTCAGAGGTGGTCCCGTACATCCGAACGGCGATCCTGGAAGCGATCGCCGCGCCTCGGCCCGGCAAGTCCTTGAGCCCGCATCGGAAAGCTGAGACAACACGCCGTGACGCGTTTTCTCCCGTTCCCTGCGGCCGCGGTCCTGATCGCGCTCGGCGCCGCGCCGGCACACGCCCAGCAGGTGCTGCGGATCGCGACGGAAGGCGCCTATCCGCCCTTCAACTACGTCGAGAACAACGAGCCGGCGGGGTTCGAGGTGGATCTCGGCCGGGCGCTCTGCGAGGCCATGTCCGTGTCCTGCACCTTCGTCCTGCAGGATTGGGACGGGATGATCGCGGGGCTGAAGGAGCACCGCTACGACGTCATCATGTCGTCCATGGAGATCACGGACGAGCGCCGGAAGCGGATCGCCTTCTCCCGCCGCTACTACCGCATCCCCTCGGCGCTGATCGGCGCGAAGGGGGCGGCGCCCGTCGCGCCCGGCCGGCCGGCCGACCTCGACGGCAAGTCGGTCGGCACCGTCGCGGACAGCGAGTTCCAGGCCTATCTCGAGGAGAACGCCAAGGGCGCGGCCCTCCGGCCCTTCGCCAAGCTCGAGGAGGCCGATCTCGATCTCCTCACGGGCCGGATCGACTACGTGCTGGGCGACAAGCTCGCGCTGTCCCGCTTCCTGGAGAGCCGCGAGGGGGCGGCCTGCTGCCGCCTGGTGGCCGACCTTCCGGTCGAGCGCGGGGACGGGATCGGCATCGGGCTCCTGAAATCCGACGCCGAGCTGAAGGCCCGGTTCGACGCGGCGATCGAGGCGGTCGCGGCGAACGGCACCTACGACCGCATCCGGGCGAAATACATCCCGTTCGACATCAAGTGAGCCGGCCCGCCGGCGTTTGACCCTCTCCGGGCCCGACCCTAAGAGCCGCGGGGGCGAAGGGTCGGACGGCATGGCGAAGGTGGCGTTTCTCGGGCTCGGCGTGATGGGTTTCCCCATGGCGCGCCACCTCGCGGCCAAGGGCCACGACGTCACGGTGTACAACCGCACGGCCGCCAAGGCCGAGAAGTGGGTCGCCGAGCATGGCGGCCGTTCCGCCGCGACCCCGACCGAGGCGGCGGCCGGCCAGGAGATCGTCTTCGCCTGCGTCGGCAACGACGACGACCTCCGGCAGGTGACGACCGGACCCGAAGGCGCCTTCGCGTCCGTCGCGGCCGGCGCGGTCTTCGAGGATCACACGACCGCCTCGGCCGACATCGCGCGCGAGCTCGCCGCGGCCGCGCAGGCCGGCGGCTTCGGCTTCGTGGACGCACCTGTTTCCGGCGGGCAGGCCGGGGCGGAGAACGGGATGCTCACCGTGATGTGCGGCGGCGAGGAGGCCACGTATGCCCGCGTCGAGCCCGTCATCGCGAGCTATGCCCGCTCCTGCCGGCTGATCGGGCCGGCCGGGTCCGGCCAGCTCACGAAGATGATGAACCAGATCTGCATCGCCGGCATCGTTCAGGGCCTGGCGGAGGCGGTCGCGTTCGGGAAGCGCGCCGGCCTCGACGTCGAGGCCGTGCTGGAGGTGATCTCGAAGGGCGCGGCCGGCTCCTGGCAGATGGAGAATCGCGGCCGGACGATGAACGACGGCAAGTACGAGTTCGGCTTCGCGGTCGATTGGATGCGCAAGGACCTCGCCATCTGCCTCGGCGAGGCGCGCCGCAACGGCTCCCTCCTGCCGCTCACCGCCCTCGTCGACCAGTTCTACGCGGAGGTGCAGCGGCTGGGCGGCGGGCGCTGGGACACGTCGAGCCTCCTCGCCCGCCTCGAGCGCTGACCTCACGGCACGAGCGCTGCGACCTCCGCCCGCAGGACCGGCAGGAGCTCCGCCTCGAACCAGGGGTTCTTCCGCAGCCAGCCGTTGTTGCGCCAGGACGGGTGGGGAAGCGGCAGGATCCGGGGCTGCCGCCCGGCCGCCGCCAGGATGGCGCGCCAGTCCCGGACGGTCTCCGTCAGGCCTCGACCCGTCCGGCCGAGATGCCAGGCCTGCGCGTGGAGGCCGATCGCCAGCACGAGGCGGAGGGCGGGCAAACCCGACAGGACCCGCTCGCGCCAGGCGGGCGCGCATTCGCGCCGGGGCGGCAGGTCGCCGCCCGCCCGGTCGTAGCCGGGAAAGCAATGTCCCATGGGCACGATGGCGACGTGGGCCGGGTCGTAGAAGCGCCGCTCGTCGAGCCCGAGCCAGGCCCTGAGCCGGATTCCGGACGGGTCCATGAACGGCCGCCCCGAGAGATGCGCCAGGTTACCGGGCGCCTGGCTCGCGATGCAGAGCCCGGCCGTCGCCGAACCCTGGAGGATCGGCCTCGGTTCGTGAGGGAGGGCGGGACCGTGGCGCGGCTCGTCCCGGCACAGGCGGCAGGCCCGCACCTCTCCGGCGACGGTCTCGAAATCGGGCACGGCCTCAGGCGGACGCGCTCGGGCGCGCCGAGACCTGCGCGTGCCAGCGCCGGATGTTCGCCATGTCCTCCGGCACGGAGAGCTTCGCCGGTTTCATGAAATCGATGCCGATCAGTCCCGAGATGTCGGCGATCGTGAACGCGTCGCCGCAGACGAAGGGGCGGTCGGCGAGCTGCCGGTCGAGGATCGCCAGGAAATCGGCGACGCGCCCGCGATTGGCCTCGCCCCAGGCGGGGACCTGCGGCACCTCCATCCTGGCCATGGCCGGGTGCCCGTGCCGGAACACGGCCGCGACGGTGGCGAGGAGGCCGAACTCGATCCGGCGCTGCCACATCTCGACGATCGCGCGCGACAGCGGGTCCGTGCCGAAGAGCGGCGGTTCCGGGTGGAGCTCCTCCATGTAGCGGCAGATCGCGACCGTCTCGGTCAGCACGGTCCCGTCGTCGAGCACGAGCGCCGGCACCTGCCCGACCGGGTTGATCGCCCGGTATTCCGGCTCCCTGTGTTCCATCCGGTTCAGATCCACCGGCAGGAGCGGGACCGTCACGCCCTTCTCGGCCAGGAAGATGCGCACACGCCGCGGGTTCGGCGCCCGTCCGCCGTCGTAGAGTTTCATCCGTCTCTCCCGGTCTCCCCGGCGGGACCGTAGCGGACGGCGCGCTGGCCGTCAGCGCGGATGCTCGCGCCGCCACTCCGCCGGCCGCACGAAAGTGCTGGCCCACAGCCCGAGCCGCAGGGCCTTCGCTTCAGCCTCCTCGGCCGCGTAGCCGCCGTAGGACACCGCGAGCCCGCTCCGGACGAGCATCCGGCCGAGATCGGCGGCATTCGACCGGCACGTCCCGATCCCCCTGCCCCACCTGTCGCGGCCGCTCACCGCGCAGGTGACGTCGCCGGCCGCGACCGCCTGCCGCAGCGCGTCCCGGGACTCCTCGCCGCAGCGCCAGGGCCGCCCTTCCCGGTCGCAGATCTGGCCGATCTCGGGGGCGTCCATGCCGGCGAACCGGATCCTCCGGCCGCCGAGCTCGATCGTGTCGCCGTCCACCACCCGGACCGGGCCGGCCAGCGTCTCGGACGCGCC
>CALMTJ010000242.1:21141-24283 GCA_937872715.1 uncultured Methylobacteriaceae bacterium | reverse complement strand
CCCCCGGCGAGGCCGAGCAGCACGAGAACCGCCGCGGCGCCGTCCAGGCTCCCCGACGCCCGCGACGCGCGGGAGAACATGAACGACATGTCGGAGGTTATCGACAGGGGACGGTTAACGTTTCTGAAGCAGGGTGCCCGTCCGGGGCGTTCTCCTGAGTTGCGTGCGTGGAATGAGCGAGCTGACGGCGCAGATCGTCCAAAGGGGACGCGGACCCGCGCCGGAAGGTGTCGTGCAGCGGCGGCGGCTCGCGCACGAGATGCGCATGGCGCGCGAGAAGCTGACCTCGACCGTCGGCCTCGAGCGCTCCTATGAATACGAGCTCGTCCGCCTCTTCGCCGCATACCAGAGCGGGAGCTCGCTGCTCCTCCTGATCCTGGCGACCGCCATCGCCGGCATCGCGACCTTCTGGGTCCCGGTCGCGGAGGCGGCCGCGTGGCTCATCCTCATGGCCTTCGTGCTCGGGACGATGTTCCTCCTCTCCCGCGCTTTCCTGAAGGAGAGCCCGGACAGCGTGCGCCTGTCGGATTGGCGGCGGCGCTTCGCCATCGCCGAGGCGACAACCGGGTTGATCTGGGCGCTGGCGGTCGAGACGCTCGCGCATACGGAGGCCGGGACGAACGGGTTCGCGCTGTTCGTGGTCGTGATCATGTCGGCCGTGACCGCGACGCTCGCGGCGACGATCCCTCTCGCGGCCTATTTCGGTCTCGCCCCGCTGGGCCTCGTCGTCGTGGCCGTCGCGGCCGGCGGCTGGGACTTCTACTCCGTCATGATGCTCGCCATGACGGCGAGCGCCCTCCTCTTCTTCCTGATGCTCGCGAGCCGCCTTTATTCGAGCGCCGTCGCCACCATCACCTCCCGGGCCGAGAAGGACGCGATCTTCGCCGAGCTGGAACAGGCTAAGGCCAATTCCGACGAGGCGCGCCGGCGGGCGGAGGAGGCGAACCTCGCGAAGTCGCGCTTCCTGGCGACGATGAGCCATGAGCTCCGCACGCCGCTGAACGCGATCCTCGGCTTCTCGGAGGTGATGAAGAACGAGGTCTTCGGCGCGCACGGCACGCCGGCCTACCGGGACTACTCGGCCGACATCCACGGGAGCGGGCAGCACCTCCTGAACCTCATCAACGAGATCCTCGACCTGTCCCGGATCGAGGCCGGCCGCTACGAGCTGAACGAGGAAGCGGTGCAGCTCGCCCATATCGTGGACGAATGCCGCCACATGCTGAACCTCAAGATCAAGGCCAAGAACCAGAGCATCCGCGAGGCGCTCGACCCCTCCCTCGCCCGGATCTGGGCCGACGAGCGGGCGGTGCGGCAGATCGTCCTCAACGTCATGTCGAACGCCGTGAAGTTCACGCCGCAAGGCGGGGAGCTCACGATCAAGGTCGGCTGGACCTCGTCCGGCGGGCAATATGTCAGCGTGAAGGATACCGGTCCCGGCATCCCGGAGGACGAGATCCCGGTCGTGATGCAATCCTTTGGCCGCGGCTCGCTCGCCATCAAGACGGCCGAGCAGGGATCGGGACTCGGGCTTCCCATCGTGAAAGGCCTCGTCGACCTCCACGGGGGCGGATTTCAGCTGAAATCCAAGCCGCGCGAAGGCACGGAGGTGATCGTGACCTTCCCATCCGTCCGCGTCATAGACGCTCTCCCGGCCGTCGCCATGGCGGAGGCGAGGCAGGCCGCCTGAACCCTCAGAGCCCGTTTTAGAAATCCCGTCCTCACCCTGAGGTGGCCGCCGCAGGCGGCCCTCGAAGCACGCCCCCGGACTTCGATCCGGGGGCACGCACGACCGCCTTGCGTCCTTCGAGGCCGACCTCCGATCGGCACCTCAGGAGGAGGAGGATGGTGGATTCTGAAACGGGCTCTCAGAAGAACTCGATGACCATCGATAGACGCTCCCAATAACCGCGGGGGCTGTGCCGCGGCCCCGCAACCGGGCACAAGGCGGCCGATGGCTGCCGTGTCCACGCCCTGCACGCGGGTCTGCGTTCTCGATCCCGCGACCGGCCTCTGCCGCGGCTGCGGCCGGACGGGAGCCGAGATCGCCGCGTGGTCGTCCATGACGGAGGCCGAACGCCTCGTCGCGATGCAGGCTCTCCCGGATCGGATGAGCGCCGCTTTCGGGGATCGACGGGAGCCGGATGATTCTTGACCACCCCGCCGGCATCCCCCAAGGGGGCGCGCGGGGCGCGCGAGGTCGGCGCCCGCGAGGTTCCGCGACGAACGCCGCATGCCGCCCGACGAGGATGACACGCGCGACGGCCTGACCGTCTGCCGGGCGGGCGAGCCCGTGCCGGCGCGCCTGCGGGGCGCGATCGTGGCGATCGGCAATTTCGACGGCGTCCATCTCGGGCACCGGCGCCTCCTCGACCTCGCCCGGACGGCCGCGGCCCCGGAAGGCCGACCGGTCGCGATCCTCACCTTCGAGCCGCATCCGCGGAGCTATTTTCGGCCGGACCCGCCCATGTTCCGGCTCACGCCGGAGGCCGAGAAGATCCGGGTCCTCGCCGCGTCCGGCGCGGACGGCATCTTCCTGCGCCCCTTCGATGCCGGGCTCGCGGCGACCTCGGCCCGGAATTTCGTGGACGGCCTCATCCGCCGGGAGATCGGGGCCGCCGGGCTGGTCGTCGGTCGCGATTTCCATTTCGGCCGCGGCCGGGAGGGCAACCCGGACCTCCTGGCGTCGCTCGCCTCCGAGCGGGGCCTGTCGCTCGTCGTCGCGGACACCGTGGAACACGATGGCGGCCCGGTCTCCTCGTCCCGGATCCGGGCTCTCCTCGAGACCGGCGCCGTCGCGGCGGCGAACAGGCAGCTCGGCTACCGGTGGTTCGTCGAGGGTACCGTGCGCCACGGCGACAAGCGGGGCCGCACCCTCGGCTTCCCGACGGCCAATGTCCGGCTGCCGGACGGCAACGGCCTGGCCCACGGGATCTACGCGGTCAGGATCGAGATCGCCCCGGGCGAGGTGCGGGGCGGGGTCGCGAGCTTCGGCCGCCGCCCGACCTTCGACGACGGCGCGCCCCTGCTCGAGACCTACCTGTTCGACTTCGCGGGCGACCTCTACGGCCGCCGGGTCGCGACCGAGTTCATCGGCCGCATCCGGGGAGAGGAGCGGTTCGAGAGCGCCGACTCCCTCGTC
>CALMTJ010000242.1:0-21131 GCA_937872715.1 uncultured Methylobacteriaceae bacterium | reverse complement strand
CCGGGGGGCCCGGTTGGGGGCTCGACGTGGCCGAGGCCCGGCACCTCCTGGCGGCGGCGCCGGCCGATCCGCCCTCCTTGCTGGGGCGCCTTCCGTCACGAACCGGGCGCTGATACATAGCGGCCGATCCGGGAACCGACCATGCTGACGCCGCGCGTCGCCATACGGCGAATTACCGGCCCCGCCGCCGCGTGAGACGCGCCGCGGACGGGTCCGACGCCAGCCGCCCTTAACCCGCCGTTGCGGCGGATGACCGATGGTCACGCCATGAACGCCCAGAGCAAGCCCGCCCCGAAGGCGGAGACCCGCGATTATTCCGAGACCCTGTTCCTGCCCCGGACCGATTTCCCCATGCGGGCAGGACTCCCCCAGCGGGAGCCGCTGCTCCTCGATCGGTGGGCGTCGATCGACCTCTACGGCCGCCTCCGCGAGGCGGCGGCCGGCCGCGAGCGCTTCATCCTCCACGACGGGCCGCCCTACGCGAACGGCAACATCCATATCGGGCATGCGCTGAACAAGATCCTGAAGGACCTCGTCACGCGCTCGCAGCAGATGCTCGGCTTCGATTCCAACTACGTCCCGGGCTGGGACTGCCACGGCCTGCCGATCGAGTGGAAGATCGAGGAGGAGTATCGGGCGAAGGGCCGGGACAAGGACGAGGTGCCGATCGTCGATTTCCGGCGCGAATGCCGCGCCTTCGCGCAGCGCTGGCTCGACGTGCAGCGGACGGAGTTCAAGCGGCTCGGGGTCGAGGGCGACTGGGACCACCCCTACACCACGATGGCGTTCGCGGCCGAGGCGCAGATCGCCCGCGAGATCATGGCCTTCGCCAGGACGAACCAGCCCTATCGCGCCTCGAAGCTCGAGATGTGGTCGGCCGTGGCCAAGACGGCGCCCGCCGAGGCCGAGGTCGAGTACCACGAGAAGACCTCCCAGACGGTCTGGGCGGCGTTCCCGGTGACGGAGACGCTGGACGGCGATCTCGCCGGCGCCGCCGTCGTGATCTGGACGACGACGCCCTGGACCATCCCGGCGAACCGGGCCATCACCTATGGCGGCGGCATCTCCTACGGCCTCTATGAGGTGACGAGTCCCAGCCCTTACGAAGGTTCATGGGCGGGCGTAGGTGCCCGCTGCATCCTGGCTGACAAGCTCGCCGCGGAGGTCTTCGCCGCGGCGCGCGTCGCCGGCTTCTCCCGCGTCAAGAACGTGCTCCCGGTCATGATCGAGCGCTGCGCCCACCCGTTCCGCGGGATCGCCGGCGCGAACGGCTTCTGGGATTACGGCGTCCCGATGCTGCCGGCCGATTACGTGACGGACGATGCCGGGACGGGCTTCGTCCACACGGCGCCGGGGCACGGGCTCGACGATTACGGCACCTACCTGAAGAACCGCGAGACCTTCGCGGCCTGCGGCACGCCCGAGGTGCCCTACACGGTCGACGAGGATTCGGCCTATCTCCCGGACGTTCCGCTCTTCGCGGGCGAGCGCGTCTACACGGCGACGGGCAAGGACGGAGGCGCGAACGACGCCGTCATCCGCAAGCTGATCGAGGCGCGAGCGCTGGTCGCGCGCGGCCGGCTCAAGCACCAATACCCGCATTCCTGGCGGTCCAAGGCGCCGCTCCTGTTCCGCAACACGCCGCAATGGTTCATCGCCATGGACCGGACGCTCGCGGACGGCACGACGCTGCGCTCCCGCGCGCTCGACCAGATCCGCCACCACGTGGCCTGGGTCCCGGCCACGGGCGAGAACCGCATCACCGGGATGATCGCCGGCCGGCCGGACTGGGTCGTATCGCGCCAACGCGCCTGGGGTGTTCCGATCGCGGTGTTCGTGGCGAAGGGGGGCGAGGGCGACAACGCGCTCCTCAAGGACGAGCGCGTCGACGCCGCGGTCGCGGAGGCCTTCGCGGCCGAGGGCGCGGACGCGTGGTTCGTCCCGGGCGCCGCCGAGCGCTTCCTCCGGCCGTTCGGCTACGATCCGGCCGGGTTCGAGCAGGTGACGGACATCCTGGACGTCTGGTTCGATTCGGGCTCGACCCACGCCTTCACCCTGGAGGATCCCCGGCACTTCCCGAGCCTCGCCGGCACCCGGCGCAAGGTCGATGGCGGCCGGGACACGGTCATGTACCTGGAAGGCTCCGACCAGCATCGCGGCTGGTTCCATTCCTCTCTCCTCGAGAGCTGCGGCACGCGCGGGCGAGCACCCTTCGACATCGTCCTGACGCACGGCTTCGTGCTGGACGAGAAGGGGGAGAAGATGTCGAAGTCGCGCGGCAACGTCACCGCGCCCCAGGACGTCATCGCGGCGTCGGGCGCCGACATCCTGCGCCTCTGGGTCGCGGCCGCCGATTACTCGGACGACCTCCGCATCGGGCCGGAGATCGTCAAGACCTTCGCGGAGACCTACCGCAAGCTCCGCAACACGATCCGCTGGATGCTGGGGTCGCTCGCGCATTTCCGCGAGGAGGACCGCACCCGGCCCGCCGGCATGCCGGAGCTGGAGCGGCTGGTGCTCCATCGGCTGGCGGAGCTCGATCGCGAGGTGCGGGCCGCCTATTCGGCCTTCGAGTACGGACGCGTCGTGTCGCTTCTGTCCGCCTTCATGACGAGCGACCTCTCGGCCTTCTACTTCGACATCCGCAAGGACGCGCTCTATTGCGACCCGATCTCGAGCCCGACCCGCAAGGCGGCGCTCACCGTCATCGACGAGGCGTTCCGGCGGGTGGTGACCTGGATGGCGCCGATCCTCGCCTTCACGGCCGAGGAGGCCTGGCTGGACCGCTACCCGTCGGAGGCCGGCTCCGTGCATCTCGAGCTCCTCCCGGACACGCCGGCCGAATGGCTGGACGAGGAGCTGGCGGGCCGCTGGGCCGCGATCCGGCGCGTCCGCCGGGTCGTCCTCGGCGCCCTGGAGCTGGAGCGGGCGGCGAAACGCATCGGCGCGAGCCTGGAGGCGGCGCCCGTGCTCCACGTCGCCGATCCGGCTCTCGCCTCTCTCCTGCGCGGGGCCGACATGGCGGAGATCTGCATCACCTCCGCCCTCACGATCGCCGACGGGGACGGTCCGCCCTCCGCGTTCCGGTTGGACGACGTGCCGGGCGTGGCCGTCGTGCCGGAGCGGGCCACCGGCCGCAAATGCGCCCGCTCGTGGAAGATCACGGCCGATGTCGGGGCCGATCCCGACTACCCGGACGTGACCCCGCGCGATGCCGCCGCACTGCGGGAATGGGAGGCGTATCGTGGATAGGGGCGAAGCCCTTCAGCGGAGGTTCGACGCCGTCAACGCCGCGCTGGCCAGGGCGGATGCCGCTCTGCCGATCACGCTGACCGTTCAGGAAGCAGCCGACCTCTACAACGTCTTCCTGACCCAGATCGTCGTCAGCCAGAAGACGATGGCGGTTCTTCAGAGCATCCTCGCAGCCGACACGAGCAGCGGACCATCCAGGTATGCTGAGCTGACGGAGGCTCAGAACCGAAGCATCGAAGGGGTGAACGCGCTGTTCGAAACCATTTTCAATGCTGCGGCGGAGAGGGCCGGTGACTAGCTCGAACGTGTCCAGCCTGCTGCAGAGGATCATCGCTCTCGAGAACCAGACCGACCGCGAGATCGGAAGCGTCTCGCAATCCGGAGGCGGAGGGGGCACATTCGACAGCATGGGCGAGCGGCTGGGAAAGCTGGAAGTGCGTGTCGACGGGGTCGAGCGCCGCCTCGAATCCATCGATGGCAAGCTCGACCGCATCGACGGGTCCCTGCGGGATGTCGCGATCGCGGTCGCCCGGCTGCCGACGCGGGAATTCCTCGTAGGTGCCGTCTTGGCCGGGCTCGCCGTCGCGCTCGCCATCGCGGCGCTGACGTTCAACGTCGCGGATTATGCGTCCAAGGCCGCGCTCCAGGCCGAACAGACCAAACCCGCGGTCCCAGCAGCCGCGGCGCCCCCGATCATCATCAACGTTCCCCCGTCTTCACCGTCGGTCGCGCCAGTTCCGCAGCCAGCACCCACAGCCGCGCCGCCGCAAGCCCGGCCGTGACGGGCGCCGTGTCCCCTCCCCGCCTCGGCTTCGTGGCCGCCGCGCTGACGCTCGCGGCCGATCAGGCGTCCAAGCTCATCCTCCTGTTCGGGTCGGACCTCCCCTTGAGCGAACCCGTGGCGCTCGGGCCGTTCGTGAACCTGATCGTCGTGTGGAACCACGGCATCTCCTACGGGCTCCTCCAGCAGCATTCGGATCTCGGACGCTGGCTCCTGGTCGTCGTCTCGGCGGCTGCCACGGCCGCGATCGCGATCTGGCTGTCCCGGAGCGATCGCCCGCTGCTCGCCCTCTCGCTCGGGCTGATCGGCGGCGGGGCGATCGGCAACGCGATCGACCGCCTCGCCTACGGGGCCGTGTTCGACTTCGTGCAGCTCCATGCCGCCGGCTATTCCTGGTACGTGTTCAACGTCGCGGACGTGGCCATCGTTGCTGGAGTGGTTGGGCTGATCTATGACTCGCTCCTGTCGGAGCGTGTCGCGAGGCGCCGCGCCTAGCGCGGTTCTACGGCCAAGCCGTCACAGGAAAGCCCGAAAAGGGTCGGACGGCGTGGCTCGGATCTGGGGGATATTAATGGCCAAGACCGTTTTCGTCCGTCTCGGGCTCGCCTGCGCCGTCGCGGCGCTCGCGCTCGGCGGCACCACCGTCGCGCGCGCCGAGGAAGGCGTCGCCATGAAGAGCCTGCTCGGCTCCATCGGCATCCTGCCGCCCGAGAAGGACGCGATCCATTACCGCGAGCGGGCGCCGCTCGTGATCCCGCCGAAGATGGAGCTCCGCGCGCCCGCCTCGGCCGACACCTACGCGTCCAACAACCCGAACTGGCCGAAGGACCCCGACCTCATGGCGCGCCGCAAGGCGGCGGCCGACAATGCCGTGCCGATGGCGGATAGCGAGATCCGGCGCATGTCGGAGCGCAATCCGCGCCTCACGATCGAGGAGATGCGGGCCGGGCGAAGCCCCGCCGGCGGTGGAGGCCCGGGTCGCCACGTGAGCGACCGGGACGGGGTCTGGATCACCCCGGAGGAGCTCTCGCGTGGCAGCAAGCCGGCCGAGGAGGACAAGGATGACGCCTCGGCCACGCGGCGGACGCTGGCGGACCCGCCGAACTCGTACCGGCAGGCCTCGCGCGGCGGGAAGATCGACGGGTCCTTCGGGGCGAGGGTCGACCAGCAGACGGTCGATTCGAACCCGATCAACTGGCTGGTGAGCAAGTTCAACCGCAGCAGCGACGACGACTAGCCGACGCGACGCCGGCCGCCGGACGAGCAGGGACATCCATGGGCGATTCGGCCGGGTTGAGGACGGGCACGTCGGGAACGCCGCGTCTGGACGGCTCCGGCGGTCCCGACCTGTCCTGCACGACGCTCGATAACGGGCTTGAGATCGTCGTCATCCCGGACCGGCGCGTCCCCGTCGTGACGCACATGGTCTGGTACCGGAACGGCTCCGCCGACGACCCGCTCGGCCAGTCGGGCATCGCCCATTTCCTGGAACATCTCATGTTCAAGGGAACGGAGCTGCACCCGGCCGGCGAGTTCTCCAAGGTCGTGTCCGCCCTCGGCGGGCAGGAGAACGCCTTCACCTCCTACGACTACACGGCCTATTTCCAGCGCGTCGCGCCCGAGCATCTCGGCCGCATGATGGAGTTCGAGGCCGACCGTATGGGCGGGCTCAATTTCGACGAGGCGGTCGTGGCGCCCGAGCGGGACGTCGTGCTCGAGGAGCGCCGGATGCGGGTCGAGACGGACCCGCCCTCGCAGCTCTCCGAGGCGATGTCCGCCTCGCTCTTCGTCCACCATCCCTACGGCATCCCGATCATCGGCTGGATGCACGAGATCGAGACGCTGAACCGCGGCCACGCCCTCGATTACTACCGGCGGTTCTACGCGCCGGACAACGCGATCCTGGTCGTCGCGGGCGACGTGGCGCCCCCCGAGACCGTGCCGCGCCCCGAGAGGACCTACGGCCGGAACACCCCCCATGCTGGGTCGGCCGGCCGATCCCGCCCGCGCGAGCCCGAGCCGCGCGCCGCCCGGCTGGTCTCGGTGGCGGATGCCAAGGTCGAACAGCCGACGCTGCAGCGTCTCTACCTCGTACCCTCCTCCCGGACGGCGACCGGGCGGGAGAACTACGCGCTCGAAGTGCTGGCCGAGGTGCTGGGCGGCGGCCCGACCTCCTACCTGTATCGGAACCTCGTGCTGGACGCCGGCGCGGCCGTGAATGCCGGGGCCTGGTACATGGGCTCGGCCATCGACGAGACGCGTTTCGCCGTCTACGCGGTTCCGGCGGAGGGCCGCTCGCCGCAAGCGCTCGAGGCCGACCTCGACCGCGCCGTGTCGGCCGCCGCCTCCGGCATCGACGAGGACATGATGGAGCGCGCCAAGACGCGCCTCATCGCCGAGACGATCTACTCGCTCGACAGCCAATCCTCGCTCGCCCGCATCTACGGCTCCGCACTCGCGGTCGGCGAGACGCTGGAAGAGGTGCGCCGCTGGCCGGACGAGATCCGCGCGGTCACCCGCGACGATCTCCGGCAGGTCGCCGAACGCTACCTCGTCCCGCGCCGCTCCGTGACCGGCTACCTCCTGCGGGAGCCCGGCTGATGGCCGGCTCCGACCCGATCGGCCGCGCCTGACATGTCGGCGACCCTCACCGCCTCCGCCTCTCCGGCGAACATCGTTCCCCTGTCCTCGCCGGCCGGCATCGAGGCGTGGAGCGTCCAGTCCGACTTCGTGCCGCTCGTGGCGCTCGCCTTCAATTTCGAGGGCGGCGCCTCGCAGGACCCGCCGGGGCGGGCCGGGACCGCGCAGATGCTGGGGCGGCTCCTCGACGAGGGTGCCGGTCCGTACCGGTCCGACATCTTTCAGGAGCGTCTCGCCGCCCGGGCGATCGAGCTCAGCTTCACGGCCGGGCCGGACGCGATCGGCGGTTCGCTGAAGACGCTCACGGCCAATTCGGACGAAGCGTTCGAGCTCCTCCGCTTGGCGGTGGCGGAGCCTCGTTTCGACGAGGACGCGGTCGAGCGCGTCCGGGCGCAGACGATCGCCGGGCTGAAATACCAGCTGAACGAATCCGGCAACGTCGCGACGAGGCGTTTCTTCGCGGAAGCCTTTCCCGGCCATCCCTACGGCCAGCCGAATTCGGGCACGGTCGAGAGCGTTTCGGCGGTCACGCGCGACGACATCGTCGAGCTGCACCGTCGCACGATCGGGCGCGGCCGGCTCAAGGTCGCGGTCGTCGGCGCGATGGGGAGCGCGGAGATCGGCCGCAGGCTGGACCACGTCTTCGGCGGCCTCCACGATGTCACGGCGGTCACGCCCGTGGCGGATGTCGCGATCGGCGGGCGCGGCCGGCAGGTCGTCGTCGATCTCGACGTGCCGCAATCGGTCATCCGATTCGGAACCGCCGGCCTGTCCTGGCGCGACCCGGACTTCATCCCGGCCTATGTCCTCAACCACGTGCTGGGCGGCGGGGCTTTCACCTCGCGCCTGTTCCAGGAGGTGCGGGAGCGGCGCGGGCTCGCCTACGGCGTCGGCACCTCGCTCGTCAGCTACCGGCACGCCGCCATGACCTGGGGCTACACCGCGACCAAGAACGAGCGCGTCGCCGAATGCCTGGAGGTCATCGTGGCCGAGATCGCCAAGCTGACCCGGGACGGCCCGTCCGACGACGAGCTCGACAAGGCCAAGGCCTACCTGACGGGGTCCTACGCGCTCGGCTTCGACAGCTCGACGAAGATCGCCCACCAGCTCGCGCAGATCGCCTTCGAGGATCTCGGCATCGACTACATTCGGCGCCGCAACGACCTCGTGGCCGCCGTGACGCAGGACGACATCCGGCGCGCGGCCGAACGCACGCTCGGCGACGGCTCACTCCTGATCGCCATCGCGGGCCGTCCCGTCGGGCTGTAGGTTCGGGCGAGGCGTCCGTCGCCGGGCGTCAGTCCTTCCTGACGACGGCGAACTGGACGCAATCGGCCTGGCTCACACCGGTCGGCTGGCCGAAGCCGATCGTGCCCTCGCGGCCGAGGGTGAACTCCTCCCGCCTCAGATGCATCTCCCCCTCCCCGTTCGGCCGCAGGAAAGTGCCGTTCGAGCTGTGGTCGATCAGCACCCAGCGGTCGCGGCGGCGCTCGAGCGTGGCGTGGTTCCGGGAGGCGGAGGAATGCGGGATGACGACGTCGTTGCTGTCCTCGCGGCCGACGGAGAGGCTGGCGGACCTGCCGTCGAACACCCAGCGGCGCAGGCCGTGCGAGAGGTGCAGCTCCACCCCGGGCTCCGCCTTCGGGGCCGTCGGCATGAACTCGACGGTGGTGGACCGGTTGGTCGCCTCCTCCTGCTGCCAGAGCAGCTCCAGCACCTGCACGCCCTCCGGCTTGCCCTTCACCGCCACCCAATCGAGCCCCCGGGTGAGGAAGCGGTGGGCCGGCGGCAGCAGCGCGAGCCCGGGCGCGGTGGTGATGATCTGGCCGCGCCGGGCGAGCTGCACCCTCCGGGCCGCGAGGTTCACGGTCGTGCCGAAGAAATCGCCGTTGTTCTCGATCGCCGCGCCGTAATCGAAGCCGACGCGCAGCGACAGCCGGATCGGCGTCGGGGATGCCGGCAGGGGCGGCAGCGCCTCGACCTTGCGCTGCGACTGCACAGCCGCCGACCAGGTTTCCGCCGGGTCGGGGAAACAGGCCATGATCTCGTCGCCGATCGTCTTGACGACGAAGCCCTTGTGCTGGCTCACGACATTCGAGATCACGCCGAGGCACATCTCGATCGCGGCCAGCGCGCCGCGATTTCCGAAAGCCTCGTAGAGCCGCATGCTGCCGGCGATGTCGGCGAACAGGATCCCTACATTGCGCGGCTGGCGCGTCATCGGCTCGCCACCCATCCGGGTCCTGGTCGCCGGGCGGGCGACGGGTATGCTGAGCAAGGTCTTAGCGTCCGGTCGGGGGCAGGAAAAGCCCCGACACGCGTGCCCGGGGCGTGTTTCCGCCCGATGTCGCGGGGCGGCGCGCCAGCGGATCGGGCAGGATCAGCGGGTGAGCTTCTTGTGCTTGGCGCGGGTGGGCGTCAGCTCCTCGACGCCGAGGCGACGCTTCTTGTCCTCCTCGTAATCGTGGAAATTGCCCTCGAACCACTCGACATGCGCGTCGCCCTCGAAGGCCAGCATGTGGGTGGCGATGCGGTCGAGGAACCAGCGATCGTGGCTGATGATCACGGCGCAGCCGGCATAATCCTCGAGCGCCTCCTCCAGCGCCCGCAGCGTCTCGACGTCGAGGTCGTTGGTCGGCTCGTCCAGGAGGAGGACGTTCGCGCCGGATTTCAGGATCTTGGCGAGGTGCACGCGGTTGCGCTCCCCGCCCGAGAGCTGGCCGACCTTCTTCTGCTGGTCCGGACCCTTGAAGTTGAACGCGCCGCAATAGGCGCGCGCGTTCATCTCGCGCTTGCCGAGATAGATGATCTCGTTGCCGCCCGAGATCTCCTCGTAGACGGTCTTTCCCGCCTCGAGCGCGTCCCGCGACTGGTCCACGTAACCGAGCTTCACCGTCTCGCCGACCGCGATCGATCCCTCGTCCGGCCTGTCCTCGCCGGTGATCATGCGGAACAGCGTCGTCTTCCCGGCCCCGTTCGGACCGATCACGCCGACGATGCCGCCCGGCGGCAGCTTGAAGGACAGGCCCTCGATCAGCTCCTTGTCCTCGAAACCCTTCCGGATGCCCGTGAACTCGATGACGTTGTTGCCGAGCCGCTCGGCGATCGGGATGACGATCTGGGCGGCCCCGACGCCCCGGTCGGCCGCCTTCGCGACGAGGTCCTCGTAGCGCTGGATGCGGGCCTTGGACTTGGCCTGCCGAGCCTTCGGGGAGGCCGAGACCCACTCGCGCTCGCGTTCGATCGTGCGCTGGCGCGATTCGTCCTCGCTCCGCTCCTGCGCCATCCGCTTCTGCTTCTGGACGAGCCAGGATGAGTAATTGCCCTGGTAGGGGATGCCGCGGCCGCGGTCGAGTTCGAGGATCCAGCCCGTCACGTTGTCCAGGAAATAGCGGTCGTGTGTCACGATCAGGATCGCGCCCGGATAGGCGCGCAGATGCGCCTCCAGCCAGCCCACCGTCTCGGCGTCGAGATGGTTGGTCGGCTCGTCGAGGAGCAGGAGCTCCGGCTGGGAGAGCAGGAGCTGGCAGAGCGCGACCCGCCGCTTCTCGCCGCCCGAGAGCTGGTCCACGGCCCAGTCGCCGGGCGGGCAATCCAGCGCCTCCATGGCCTGGTCGACACGCGAATCGAGGTCCCAGAGCCCCTTCGCCTCGATGGCGTCCTGGAGGCGGGTCATCTCGTCCGCCGTCTCGTCCGAATAGTTCATCGCGAGCTCGTTGTAACGGTCGAGCGTCGCCTGCGAGGCCTCCACCCCGAGCAGGACGTTCTCCCGCACCGTCTTCGCGGCATCGAGCTGCGGCTCCTGCGCGAGATAGCCGACGCGGGCGCCCTCGGCCACGAAACCCTCGCCCTGCCACTCGGTGTCGATGCCCGCCATGATGCGCAAGAGCGTCGACTTGCCGGCCCCGTTCACGCCGAGGACGCCGATCTTGGCGTCCGGGTAGAAGGAGAGGTTCACGTGGTCCAGGACCTTCTTCCCGTTCGGGAAGGTCTTGGTGAGCTCACGCATATGATAGATGAATTCTCGGGCCATCGGTCCGGGTCCTGCGCGCTCGGGATCTGTCTGGGGTCGCGAACGCGATAGCAGGGAGGCCGGTCCGCTTCAAGGAGACGGCGAGGAGGCGCCCGCCCGTGCGTGAGCGGCCGGCGTTAAAGCCAAATTTACCATGCGGCGGCAGGTTTTGCCGAGCCTCTTGGAGTCGCGGCATGGAACAAGCACTTCGCACCCGTTCGGACGAGATCTCGGAATACGGGCCGGAACGGGCCGTCCCGCCCGCCCGGCCGGAAACCGACGGGATCGACAAGGTGCTGCGCTTCACGATGCCGGCGAGGACCGGCGAGGCGGAACGCCCGGCGGCGCCGGTCACCGCGCGCGAGTTCGCGGCCGCCATCGACGTGGTGCACGAGGCCGCCCAGGCCATCAAGGACGCCGAGGAACGGTCGCGGGAGGCGGAGAGCCGCACCCAGATTGTGGCGCAACGCGCCGCGGAGGAGCTGAAACACGCCGAGATGCGCATCCAGGCGCTCGAATCGCGGGTCCGCGCCGCCGAGAGCCGGGCCCAGGAGGCCGAGGCGCGCGCCAAGGAGGCGGATGCGTGGCTCCGTCAGATCTTCAGCACCATCGCGGACGAGCTGCCGACGCGGCGTCCCGCCTGACGCGGATCAGCTTTCCGCGGCCCTGATCGCGGCCAGGCCCGGCCGGTCGCCCTCGAGCAGGCCGGGCTGCGCCTTCAGCCGCACGCGACGGTCCGGGGCCTCGCCCTTGTCGCGCACCACGGACGGCTGCCAGGCGCCGTTCTTGGCGACGCTCGGCCGCGCCAGTCGCGCGAACAGGGCGGACGTGCCCTTCACGCTGTCGCGCAGGTCGAACTCGGCCTCGATCCGGACGCGCGCCGCCCGGCCCATGCTCCTCAGGCGGTCGGGCTGACGGAGGAGGTCGAGCGTCGCGCAGGCGATGCCCTCCCAATCGCCCGGATAGGGGCTCGACACCCCGGGCCAATCACCGGGGCTGACGAGCAGGCCCGTGGTCCCGCCCGAGACGAGTTCGGCCACCCCGCCCACGCCGATCGCCACGACCGGCACGCCGGACGCCATGCCCTCCAGCAGCGCGAGCGGCATCGCCTCGCTCCGGGAGGTCTGCACCAGGAGGTCGAAGGCCGGATAGACGTTCTCCACGTCCCGCCGCATCCCGACCATGTGGATTCGGTCGCCCATCCCGGTCTGCTCGATGATGCCGTGGATGTCGGGCTCGACCGGTCCCTCTCCGACCATGACGAAATGCACGTCGTCCATGTGCTGGCGGACGCGCTGGGCCACCTGGACGAACTTGTCCGGCCCCTTCTCCCACGACATGCGGCCGACGAAGCCGACGACCTGCGCATCGGGATCGAGCCCGAGCTCGTCGCGGAGCGCGGCGCCGCTCCGGGCGGGGTTGAAGCGCGCCGTGTCGACGCCGTTGCGGATCAGGGTCAGGTTCTCGGCCGCGATCCCGCAGGCCTGGGCCTGCATGTAGGCCTCCTGACAGACGGTGATCAGGTTCATGTTCATCAGCCGGCTGACGGACAATTCCTGGATCCAGAGCGAGCGCGAGTGGATGGTCGCGACCGTCGGCGTGTTGGTCAGGCGGCCGATCACGCCGGCCAGCGTATGGGCATTGGCGAGGTTGGCGTGGATCACGTCGATCCGGTTCTGCCGGACGACCTCCATCCCCATCTCGATGGACCGCCAGTGCGGGTCGTCCGAGATCGGCGTGATGTAGACCTTGCATCCGAGGTCCCGGAGCGAGGCCGTGTAGGCGCTCTCGTAGGGCAGGATGCAGGTGATCTCGTATTCCTCGGGCGGGAGCGCCGCGATGAGGTTGCGGGTATAGGCCTCCATCCCGCCGACGATGGCGTTGCCGATGACCTCCAGCAGGCGGATCGGCCGCCGGGGGGCGGGCTTGCCGGTCACGCTGCCGTTGCTGTCCTGGGACATTCTTGATCCTCTCCGGCGGTGGAGCGCGCGGGTGCGGTGGGGGTCAGGCCGAGCCAGGCGGCGGCCGTGCCGCCCATGATCCTGTCCCGGTCGGCGGGATCGACGTCGAGCTCGTCGAGGAGGGCCAGCACCTCGTCGACCAGCACCCGGATATGGGCGCCGGTGCAGGGCAGGAAGCGGTCGCTCCCGAACTGGATGAGGCCGGGCCCCAGCACCGCGAGCGCCTTGCGGAACACGTCGAGCCGATAGGCGGGCGGCGGCCCGAAGGACACGTCGAACCGGAACTGGCACTCGTCCGGCGGCACGCCGTTGATGAGGTCGATCACGCCGACCGCGTTCGCCTCGTCGCACCACGGCCAGGACAGATGGGCGAGCGTGACCTTCAGGCCGGGATGGTCCCGCACGGCCTCGTAGAAGGTCGGCCGGCAGAACCGCCCGGAACGCCCGTCGATGAAGATGCCGGAATGGAACAGGATCGGCAGCCCGAGCGCGTTCGCCCGCTCGTAGACCCTGTGGGCGCGATCCTCGTAGGGGTACCATCCTGTCGGGACCATCTTCAGCCCACGGATGCCGCCGCGCTCGACCGCCTCCTCCAGATCGTCCGCGGCTTCGTCGTGGAGGGGGTTCACGACCGCGAACCCGACCAGGCGATCCTCCTGCCCGCGCACCAGGTCGGACAGGTGGCGGTTGCCCTCCCGGAGCGATTCGCGATCCTCCAGCCGGAACGGGTCGGTCAGGAAGGGCGCCAGCAGGAAGGCGATGTCGATCCCGGCCTCGTCCAGCGAGCGGAGCACGTCGCCGGCCGTCTCGGGCCCGGAGAGGTGGAGGTGGGCGTCGATCAGCACGATGCCAGATCCTCTGGCCGGAGCGGGCCGGCTTCACGGCGATCCGTCCCAGGATGCGCGGTCCGGGACACGTCGATCTGGCTCCGCGATCGCCAGCCTGCAAGAGTACAGGCCGGCAAGCCTTGCCGAAATCCGTGCCGCCCTCAAGAGGGTGATCGAGTTATCCCAAACCCCGTCCTATGCGACGTCGTGCGGCGGCGTTACACCGTCCGGCGGACATGCCCGCCGGGTGATGCAGCGAAGGAGCCGGTTCTTGGACGGACAATCGGCGGCGGCGATCGAGGCGGCCATCCGGGGCCGTCGCAGCATCAGGGCCTTCCTGCCCGATCCCGTGCCGGCTGCGCTCGTCGAGCACCTGCTCGACGTCGCCGCCCGCGCGCCGAGCGGCACCAACATGCAGCCCTGGCGCGCCCATGCGCTGGCCGGCGAGCCGAAGGAGGCGTTGTCGCGGGCCCTGGTCGCCGCCCATGCCGAGCCATCCGGCCACGACGCGGCCTATCGCTATTACCCGGACGAGTTTTTCGAGCCCTACCTGTCGCGCCGCCGGAAGGTCGGCTGGGACCTCTACGGCCGGCTCGGCATCGCCAGGGGCGAAGCGGAGCGGATGCGGGCGCAGCATGCCCGCAACCTCCTGTTCTTCGACGCCCCGGTCGGCCTCGTCTTCACGATCGACCGCCGCCTCGAGATCGGGAGCTGGCTCGATTACGGAATGTTCCTGGAGAACATCATGGTGGCGGCCCGGGGCCACGGCCTCGAGACCTGCGTCCAGGCGGCCTTCGCGCCGTTCGACCGCGTCATCCGCGAGTTCCTCCGCCTGCCCGAGACGGACGTCGTCGTCTGCGGCATGTCGCTCGGCTACGCGGACCCGGATGCGCCCGAGAACGGGCTTGAGACCGAACGGGTGCCGGCCCGCGAATTCGCGACGTTCCGCGGCTGGGACGAGGGGATGCCGGCGTAGCCGGTCACTTCCCCGAGACGACCGCGACCGTCGTCTCGTCGTTCCGCACGTCCACGATGTCGTACATGGCGCCGCCGAAGGTGAAGAAGGATTTCGGCTCCGTCCAGAACACCCGCGTGGCCACGATGTAGCGCCCGGGCGCCACGTTCTCGAACAGGAACTTGCCGGTCATCTCGACCTTGGTTTCGCGGCGGTCGTCGTAATAGGCGGGAGGCGGGTCCTCGACGGAATTGCCGTAATAGGAGCGGCGGTCGCCGCCGAACAGCTTGTCGAAGCGCTCGACCGCGTAGGCCGTGGCCGGGATGAGGAACACCCGCTCCCCCGCCGCGGTGACGAGCCGGCCGTAATCGCGACGGAGAAAGGCCTGGCCCTCGATGCGGCCCGTGCCTGGCTTGCGGGCAAAGGCGGCCGCGGCCGGATCGTACCGCGCCGTTATGGGCAGCGTCCCGGAAAGCTGGCATCCCCCGAGGGAGGGGATGGCCATGCCGAGGAGGAGCAGGGAAACGAGAGCACGGATCATACGCAACCCCGGCCGACCGAAGCCTCCTGCCGCAGCCCCGAAGCCGCGGCCATGACGATCCCTTCCGCCCCCATCGGCCAGAGGCCGCGTCCTCCCTCAGGCCGACGCGGCCTCGACGTCCAGGACGCGGAAGATCTCGTCCGTGACGGCGTCGATCGCCGACATGCCGTCCAGCACGGTGAGCATGCCCCGCTGCGCGTAATAATCGGACAGCGGGGCCGTCTGCTCCCGATAGGCGACGAGGCGCGTCTTGAACGCCTCCGGGTTGTCGTCCTTCCGGACGGGCTCGCCGCGCGCCAGCGTGTCGGCGACGCGCTTGGCGATGCGCTGGACCAGCGCCTCGGCATCGACCTTGAGCTCGATCACCGCGTCGAGATTCATGCCCTTCCCGGCCAGCATGACGTCCAGCGCCTCGGCCTGGGGGACGGTGCGGGGGAAGCCGTCGAGGATGAAGCCGCGGCGCGCATCCGGCTCCTCGATGCGGTCGGCGACGATGCCGATCTCGTCCGACACGAGCGCGCCCGCCGCCATCACGTCCTTGGCCCGCATGCCGATCGGGGTCCCGGCGGCGACGGCCGCCCGCAGCATGTCTCCCGTCGAGAGCTGGGGGATCCCGAGCTTCTCGACGATGCGGGCCGATTGCGTGCCCTTGCCCGCTCCTGGCGGGCCGAGAAGGATCAACCTCATCGGAGCCCCCGCCCCTCCCCTTCGCGGCGACGCGGCCGCGGACCGTTCAGCGCCGGCGGGCGCCCTTGAGCTTCGATTTCCTCACCAGCCCCTCGTATTGATGGGCGAGCAGGTGTCCGTGGACCTGCGCCACCGTGTCCATGGTGACGGAGACGATGATCAGGAGTGACGTCCCGCCGAAATAGAACCGCAAAGCCGCGTAGGACACAAGCAGTTCCGGCAGGAGGCAGATGATCGTCAGGTAGGCGGCACCGATCACCGTGACCCGCGTCAGCACGTAATCGATGTGCTCGGCCGTCCGCTCGCCCGGCCGGATGCCCGGGACGAAGCCGCCATGCTTCTTCAGGTTGTCGGCCGTCTCCTGCGGGTTGAACACCACTGCCGTGTAGAAGAAGGCGAAGAAGACGATCAGGAACGCGTAGAGCACGATATAGGCCGGCCGCCCGTGACCCAGGAAGGCCGCCAGCGTGGACACGATCCCGGTTCCGCCGTCCGTGCCGGCGGTGAAGCTCGCGAAGGTCGCCGGCAGGAGCAGGAGCGAGGAGGCGAAGATGGGCGGGATCACGCCCGCCGTGTTCAGCTTCAGCGGCAGGAACGAGGTCTGTCCCTCGTACATGCGGTTGCCGACCTGGCGCTTCGGGTAGTTGATCAGGAGCCGGCGCTGGGCGCGCTCCATGACCACGATGAAGAAGATCACGGCGACCGCCATGACGACCACGCCGAGGATCAGCCCGGTCGAGATCGCGCCCTGCCGGCCGAGCTCGAGCGTCCCGGCGATGGCGGACGGGAGATGCGCCACGATGCCGGCGAAGATGATCAGCGAGGAGCCGTTGCCGATGCCCCGGCTCGTGATCTGCTCGCCGAGCCACATCAGGAACAGCGTCCCGCCCGTCAGCGTGATCACGGTCGAGATCAGGAAGAAGGGCCCCGGCTCCTGGACGATGTTGCCCGAGCCCTGCAGCCCGACCGCGATCCCCCACGACTGGAAGAGCGCCAGCACGACCGTGATGTAGCGCGTGTACTGGTTGATCACCTTGCGGCCGGATTCTCCCTCCTTCTTCAGCGCCTCGAGCGAGGGCACGACGGAGGTGAGGAGCTGCACGATGATGGAGGCCGAGATGTACGGCATGATGTTGAGGGCGAAGATCGCCATCCGCTCGACGGCGCCGCCCGAGAACATGTTGAACAGGCCGAGCACGCCGCCGGAGGCCTGCTGGAAGCTCTGCCGGAGCGCCTCCGTGTCGATGCCGGGCAGCGGGATGTAGGTCCCGAGCCGGAAAACGACGAGCGCACCCAGGGTGAACCAGATGCGCTTCTTGAGCTCGTCCGCCTTCGCGATCGCGCCGAAATTGATGTTGGAGGCGAGCTGCTCGGCTGCCGATGCCATCTGAGTATCCTCGCGCGCACCGGACGGCGCCGGCCGCGGAACGAACGCTGTACATGGCGCGGGCGGCCTCGGCCAACAACCCGGATGCCGGGACTTCTCTCCCGCCTCGCGCGCGTCATGGCCGGGCTCGTCCCGGCTACCCCGCTTTCGGGGGCCGCGAGGTCGGCGGCCGGCCTACCGGCCGAGCCTCACGGTCGGGGTGGCCGGGACGAGCCCGGCCATGACGCCGTCAGGCGCCGACCGTTGCCTCGATGTCCGCCGATACGCCGAGCAGCGTCACGGACCCGCCCGCCCGCTCGATCGCCTCGGCGGCCGACCTGGACGTGCCGGCCACGGTGAAGGACAGCCCGGCCGTCAGCTCGCCGCCGCCCAGGATACGGACGCCGTCGCGTGCCTTGGACAGGATACCCGCCGCGACCAGCGTCTCGACCGTGACGGGCGAGCCTGAATCGAGCTTGCCCGCGTCGAGCGCGGTCTGGATGCGGCCGAGATTGACCTCGTTGTAATCCTTGGCGTTCGGCGGCGTGAAGCCGCGCTTCGGCAGGCGGCGATGGATCGGCATCTGGCCGCCCTCGAACCCCTTCACGGCGACGCCCGTGCGGGCCTTCTGGCCCTTGACGCCGCGCCCGCCGGTCTTGCCCTTGCCGGACCCGATGCCCCGGCCGACGCGCATCCGGTTCTTCGTCGAACCTTCGTTGTCGCGGATCTCGTTCAGCTTCATCGTGGCCTCCTCAACGCTCGTCCGACGGGACGACGCGCACGAGGTGCTTCACCGCCTCGATCATGCCGCGCGTGGCGGACGTGTCGGGCAGGGTCGACCTGCGTCGCAGCTTGTTCAGCTTGAGCCCGATCAGCGTCTGGCGCTGCGTGCCCACGCGGCGGATCGGGGACCCGATCTGCTCGACCGTGACGGTCGCGCCGGTCGTGCCGGCCATGTCGTTCTCGGCCATCTCGCCCTCCGATCAGGCATCTGCGCCGGCGCCGTCCGACATGTCGGTGTCGCGGCGGCGGGACTGGAGGGTGGAGACCTTGAGACCGCGGCGCGCCGCGACGGCGCGCGGCGAATCCTCGTTCTTCAGGGCGTCGAAGGTGGCGCGGACGAGGTTGTACGGGTTGGAGGAGCCCAGCGACTTCGCCACCACGTCCTGCATGCCGAGCGTCTCGAACACGGCCCGCATCGGACCGCCCGCGATGATGCCCGTGCCCTGCGGGGCCGAGCGCAGGATCACCTTGCCGGCGCCCCAGCGCCCGTTCACGTCGTGATGGAGCGTGCGGCCTTCGCGCAGGGACACCCGGATGAGCCCGCGCTTCGCGGCTTCCGTCGCCTTGCGGATGGCCTCCGGCACCTCGCGGGCCTTGCCGTGTCCGAAGCCGACGCGGCCCTTCTGGTCGCCCACGACGACGAGCGCCGCGAAGCCGAAGCGCCGCCCGCCCTTCACCACCTTGGCGACGCGGTTGATGTGGACGAGCTTGTCCGTGAACTCGCTGTCGCGCTCCTCGCGGTCCGGCCGGCGATCGCGCCGGTCGCGGCCACCGCCGCCGGAATGGGGTTCTCTTGCCATGTCCTATCCGTTTCCACTCAACGCGGGCGGCGGCCCGCTCGCTGAACGTTGAAGACGCCCGCCGGCCTACAACCTTTCCGCTGCTCCCAACATCCTCATCCTGAGGTGGTCGGCGCAGCCGACCCTCGAAGGACGTACGCCACCGTGCGTGCTTCGAGGCTTCGCTTCGCTCCGCACCTCAGCATGAGGAGCGGGAGAGGCATTCTTTCTTGCGTTCGCGCTAGAAGTCGAGGCCGCCCTCGCGGGCGGCGTCGGCCAGGGCCTTGACCCGGCCGTGATACAGGTAGCCTGAGCGGTCGAAGACGACCTTCGTCACCCCGGCCTGAGTCGCCCGCTCCGCGACGAGCTTGCCGACGGCCTTCGCCGCGTCCACGTCCGCGCCCGTCTTGAGGGAGGATTTCACATCCTTCTCGAGCGTGGAGGCGGCTGCGAGCGTGTGCCCATTCGCGTCGTCGATGACCTGGGCGTAGATCTGCTTCGAGGAGCGGAACACGGACAGGCGCGGGCGGCCGTTCGCGGCCTTGCGGATGGCGCGCCGGACACGTGCCTTGCGGCGCTCGGCGGCGCCCTGCTTAATAGCCATGTCCCAGTCCTACTTCTTCTTGCCTTCCTTGCGGAAGATGAATTCGCCGGCGTATTTCACGCCCTTGCCCTTGTAGGGCTCGGGACCGCGGAAATCCCGGATCTCGGCGGCCGCCTGGCCGACCTTCTGCTTGTCGATGCCGGCGATCACGATCTCCGTCGGACGGGGCGTGGTGACCGTGAGGCCGGCCGGCACCTCGTAATCGACGTCGTGGCTGTAGCCGAGCGACAGCTTCAGCATCTTGCCAGCCATGGCGGCCCTGTAGCCGACGCCGTTGATCTCGAGCTTCTTCTCGAAACCCTGACTCACGCCCTGGACCAGGCTCGCCACCTGGGCGCGGGACGTGCCCCAGAGCGAGCGCGCGGTCTTGGACTGGCTGCGCGGATCGACCTTCACGGCGCCGTCCTGCATGACGACGGAGACCTCGTCCGGCACCCGGAACGAGAGCTCGCCCTTCTGGCCCTTCACCTTCACCAGCTGGCCGTCGATGGTCGCGGTGACGCCGGACGGGATCGGAACCGGCTTCTTGCCTACACGGGACATCTTCGTCTCCAAAGATCCTTCAGCGACGGCCTAAGCTCCACCGCGTCATCACCGGGCTCGTCCCGGTGACCCCGATCGGATGAGCGTCGCGCTCCTCCATCGGGGTGGCCGGGACAAGCCCGGCCATGACGGCCGAAGCGCCTCGTCAGAACACCTGGCACAGCACTTCGCCGCCGACATTCTTCTCGCGGGCCTCGTGATCCGCCATGACGCCCTGCGGCGTCGACACGATCACGACGCCGAGGCCGTCGGCGACCCGCGGCATGGAATCCACGGAGGAATAAACCCGCCGGCCCGGCTTCGAGACGCGGGCGATCTCGCGGATCACCCGTCCGCCCTCGAAATACTTCAGCTCGATCAGGAATTCGCTCCGACCTCTTCCGCAATCGGTGGTCGAGTAATCCCGGATGTAACCCTCCGACTTCAGGACGTCGAGCACGTTGGCGCGCAGGCGCGAGCCGGGGGTCGAGACGGTGCCGCGGCGCCGGAGCTGGGCGTTGCGGATGCGGGTCAGCATATCGCCGAGCGGATCGGACATCGACATCTTCGGCGCTCCTTACCAGCTCGACTTGACGAGGCCGGGGATCATTCCCTGCGAGCCGAGCTCGCGGAGCGCGATCCGGGACATCCCGAGCTTGCGGTAGAACGCGCGCGAGCGCCCCGTCACCTCGCAGCGGTTGCGCACGCGCGTCGGCGCCGAGTTGCGCGGCACCTCGGCCAGCTTCAGCCGGGCCTCGAACCGCTCCTCCATCGTGCGGCTCTGGTCGTTTGCGACCTCGAGCAGGTCGCGCCGCTTGCCCGCGAACTTCGCCACCAACTCGCGGCGGTGCTTGTTCTTCTCGATCGAGCTCTTCTTGGCCATGTTGTGTGTCTCTCTCCGGTGTCCGCGTCTGACGTCAGCCCAGGGCCGAAATCACTGCCGGAACGGGAAGTTGAAATGCTTGAGGAGCGCGCGAGCCTCGTCGTCGGTCTTGGCCGTGGTCGCGATGATCACGTCCATGCCCCAGATCTGCTCCGCCTTGTCGTAGTTGATCTCGGGAAACACGATGTGCTCCTTGATGCCCAGCGCGTAATTGCCCCGGCCGTCGAACGAGCGGGGGCTGAGCCCCCGGAAGTCGCGGACGCGCGGCAGCGCGACCGTGACGAGGCGGTCCAGGAACTCGTACATCCTGGCCTTGCGGAGCGTCACCTTCGTGCCGATCGGCATGTTCTCGCGGACCTTGAAGCTCGCGATGGCCTTGCGGGCCCGGGTGATGACCGGCTTCTGCCCGGCGATCAGCCCGAGATCCGCCGCCGCCACGGAGGCCTTCTTGGAATCCGCGGTCGACTCGCCCACGCCCATGTTGAGCACGATCTTGGCGATCTTCGGGACCTGCTTCGGGTTAGTGTAGCCCAACTCC
>CALMTJ010000241.1:5891-6361 GCA_937872715.1 uncultured Methylobacteriaceae bacterium | reverse complement strand
TCCATACCGAGACCCGGCTCGGACCGGCCTTCGACGCGGGTGCGCAATACCTCCATTGGGCGGAACGCAATCCCTGGAAGCCGGTCGCCGAACGGCTCGGCTTCGCGGCCGAGGCGGATGACGGCGGCAGCCCGCCCGTCGTCTACGCCGACGGCCTCGTGCTGCCCGAGGGCGAACGCGGCCGCAGGCGCCGCGCCTTCGCCAGGGTGGATGCGCTGATCGCCGCCGGCGCCTCGCCGGACCGCTCGGTCGCGGCCGCGACGGCGGCAGCCGGAGGCGACATCGCTGACGCCGCGCGCGGACTGACGCGCTTGACGCTGGGCGAGGAGCCCGAGCGGGTCTCCTCCGCCGACTACGACCAGCTCTGGAGCGGCGACGACCTGATCCTGCCGGACGGGTTCGGGACGATGGTCACGCGTTTCGCGGCCGACCTTCCCGTCCGGACGGGGCAGGAGGTGCGGCTCGTCGAC
>CALMTJ010000241.1:0-5881 GCA_937872715.1 uncultured Methylobacteriaceae bacterium | reverse complement strand
CTTCACGCCCGACCTCCCGGACGCGACCCGCGCCGCGCTCGGCGGCCTTGCGATGGGCGCCTACACGAAGATCGCGCTCCGCCTCGATTCCGGGCGCCTCGACGCGGGTGAGCTGGCGGATGCGATCGACGTCGAATCCCCGGCCGCGACGACGAGCTTCGAGATGCGCCCCTTCGGACGGGACCTCGTCGTCGCCTATCTCGGCGGCGATTACGCGCGCCGCCTGTGCGAGGCGGGCGAACGCGAGGCCGTGGCGCACGCGACCGAGCGCCTCGCGGCCGCGGGCGGCGCGTCCGCCGCCCGGGCCGTGACGGCCGGGTGCCTGGCAGATTGGTGGACGGACCCGTTCTCCCGCGGCGGCTACTCGATCGCGAAGCCCGGCAGGCTCGCATCGCGCCTCGCGCTCCGCGCCCCGATCGGCGGACGCGTGTGGCTCGCGGGCGAGGCCTCGGCCGGGGGCGGCGCCATGACGGCGGGCGGCGCCTTCCTGGAGGGAGAAAGGGCGGCGAACGAGGTCGCCCGCGCGCTCGGCTGAGGAGCGGGCGCCCCTCCTCATCCGGATCTTGGAGGCAGTTTGGAAATGCACCCTCCTCTTCCTGAGGTGCCGATCGGAGATCGGCCTCGAAGGACGCACAACCGTCGTGCGTGCCCCCGGATCAAAGTCCGGGAGCGTGCTTCGAGGGCCGCCTGCGGCAGCCACCTCAGCATGAGGAGGAGTTTTCAAACGGGCTCTTAACGTTTCCGCTCGACATTGATCCGTCCGCACCCGGCCACCTCCATGCAAGCCGATCTTCTCGCAGGGACCTGTCATCGCCCGATGCCGATGCCGGCCCGCTGCCCCACGGTCCTCGTCTTCGATTCCGGTCTCGGCGGGCTGACCGTCCTGGCGGAGATCACCCGGGCGCGTCCCGACGCGCAGGTCGTCTACGCGGCGGACGATGCGGCTTTCCCCTACGGGGCGCTGCCCGAGCCGGCGCTGGTGGCGCGGGTCGAGGCCGTGATCGGCCGGCTGATCGGCGCCTACGCGCCCGACTTGGTCGTGATCGCCTGCAACACCGCCTCGACGCTCGTCCTGCCCCATCTCAGGGCGCGGTTCGACCTGCCCTTCGTCGGCACCGTCCCGGCGGTCAAGCCGGCGGCGCGGCTGTCCCGGACGGGACGCATCACGGTTCTGGCGACGCCCGGCACGGTGCGGCGCGACTATACGCGCGGGCTGATCGAGGCCTATGCGTCCGGCTGCCGGGTGGATCTCGTCGGCTCGACGGGGCTCGCGGCCCTGGCCGAGGCGGAGCTTTCCGGCGCGCCCGCTCCGGACGAGGCGATCGCGGCCGAGATCGCGTCCTGCTTCGTTTCCGGCCCCGACGGCCGCACGGACGTCGTCGTGCTCGCCTGCACGCATTACCCGCTGCTGCTTCCCCGCCTCCGGCGGCTGTCGCCCTGGCCCGTCACCTTCGTCGATCCTGCGCCCGCCGTGGCCCGCAGGGTCGTGGACCTGCTGGGACCCGCCGCCGCCCCGGGCGGGCCGGGCGAGGGGGTCGCGGTGTTCACGCGCGGGCAGTGTCTCGACGCCCCGCTCGGCCGGGCGCTGGAGGCAAGGGGGCTCGGCCGGGTCGCGATCGACCCGTTCCCGCTCCCGCCGCTCCTGTTGACTTGAAGGCATGATCGGCTAGAGAGGCCGGGCGCGCGCGGACCCGATGGGCCGCGCGTGCGTTTTTGCGCACCCGCGACCGGCTCATCGCCGGCTCTGTCGTCCCTTGCGGGAAGAGGAGGGCGCGTTCCTCGCACGATCGCGAACAGAGGATACGCGAATGACGAAGAGAGTCACGGCGAAGCATAAGCTCGACCGCCGCATGGGCCAGAACATCTGGGGCCGCCCGAAGAGCCCGGTGAACCGCCGCGAATACGGCCCGGGCCAGCACGGCCAGCGCCGCAAGGGCAAGATGAGCGATTTCGGCACGCAGCTGCGCGCCAAGCAGAAGCTCAAGGGCTATTACGCCTCCATCACGGAGAAGCAGTTCCGCCGCTATTACGGCGAGGCGATCCGGATGAAGGGCGATTCCGGCGAGAACCTGATCGGCCTGCTGGAGCGTCGGCTGGACGCGGTGATCTACCGGGCGAAGTTCGTCCCGACCGTGTTCGCCGCCCGCCAGTTCGTGAACCACGGCCACGTCAAGGTGAACGGCCGGCGCGTCAACATCCCGTCCTTCCTGGTCAAGGCGGGCGACGTCGTCGAGCTGAAGGAATCGTCCCGCCAGCTCGAGATCGTGGTGGTCGCGACCCAGCTCGCCGAGCGCGACGTGCCGGACTACATCGAGGCCGACCATTCCAAGATGACCGCCCGCCTGAACCGCGTGCCGGGCCTCGCCGAGGTCCCCTACGCGGTTCAGATGGAGCCGAACCTCGTCATCGAGTTCTACTCGCGCTGAGCGTCTCCGAACCGGAATCCGCCTGAAGGGCCGCTCCTCGGAGCGGCCCTTCTCGTTCGAGACCGCGCTCAGACGGCCGCGGCCGGGCCGAGCGAGGCCAGGAAGCTGATGGAGGGAGCGAAGAAGTACTCGCCGCCCTTCATCGCCACGAAATGGGCGAAGCTGAACGGCGTGGTGGCGTCGCCCGGCTTGGCGCGCCATTGCTGGTCGGCCGGCGGCCCGTTCGCCGGGCCCTGGCCGATGACGGGGTCGATCCCCGTGCCCCGCCTGACGAAGTTCTCGTTCCCGGCCCAGCTCTTCTGGGTGAACTCGAACTGGTCCACGAACGAGCGCTGGTAGGCCATGAACAGGAGGCCGACCCCGCCTTCCGGCATGGCGTCGATATCCTCCCCGTCATCGGACCTGACGCCGAACGGGATGCCGCGCCGGGCCATGATCGGCCGCCGGTCGCCGTCCCGGTTCGGCACGTGGAACTCACGTTGAACGTCGCCGCGCGGGTTCGTCTTGCGGATATGGGCCTGGAACGGGCACGAGAGACCATCGGGGTCGGCATCGTAGTTGAAGTCGTTCGGCACCCCGGCCCCGAGCGCCTTGCGACTCTTGACGACGGGCGTGCCGTCCTCGAACCGGCCGACCACGAGCGCGCCCGCGAGTTCGCGGTCCTCGTCGTCCGGACCTAGGTTCAGCGCGTCCGCGAGCTCCTGCTCGCGTCGCTTGAAGCCGCGGACGTTCTGCTCGAGCTTCCGGAACACGAAGAGGGAGCCGAAGCTGTCCGGCCCCGTTCCCCCGGGGTCGCGGACCAGCACCGTCGCGAGCGGGCTGAAGGCCGGGTCCCAATGCGCGGTCCCGCCGTTCTTGTCCCCGCGCTCCTTCTCGAGGTCGCTCTCGAGGAGGAGCGGCTGGCTCCGGCCGTCCACGTAGCCGAAATGCTCGATGCCGTCCCCGGCCTCGTTGAAACGGGCGCGCCCGAGCTCGATCCCGGCGATGGCGACTTTCGCCGCCCGCAAGCGGCGCGTCACGGCCGCGATCGCCATGTCCAGGCCTTTCGCGTTCTCGTCCCCGATCAGGATGAGGCCGTGCACGTCCCGGAGGTGCGCGTCCCAGCCGGCGGGAGCCGGATCGTCGAGGAAGGTCCGGCTCGCCATGCCGGCCGCGAAGGCGGGCTCGTTCGGCATCCTGTCCGTCAGGTCGAGCGCCTTGTAACCAGCGGCGGACAGGAAGGCGAAGGCGACGGCCTTGCTCCGGACCCCCTTCGCGTGGAAGTGCCGGACCTGTCGAAGCTGCTCCTTCGCCGACAGGATCGTGCCGTCCCGCGCGAGCTTCGCGAGCTCCGCCTTGGCGCTTTCCCGGCCCTCTTCGGTGAAGCGGAGAAAGATGTTGGCGGTCAGCTCCCGCCCGTGCCCCTTCAGGATGTTGCCCTGCAGGTCGGCCAAAAGGTCGTCGAAGGGAGGGGCCGACGCGTCGATCGGTTTGGAAAGCTGCTCGTCGCTGAGTGGCATGGTCGCCTCCGTGCTGGAGCCCCGCCGAAGGGTCCGGTGGGACACGAGACAAATTGAAGCAGCTTCGATCCCGTTGATCAATCAGAAGTGGCAAGGTTCGACCGGGTGCCGCTAACCGGCCGGAAACCCCTCGGCGGGCAGGGTCGGGTCCGGAGACGGAGGTTCGCCATGGTGGATGTCGAGCTGGAGAGCTGCCGGCGCATGCGCAGGAGCCTCGCGGGGATAAGGGACCTGGACCCGGCGGGCGTGGATGCCCGCTTGGCCGAGATCGACCGGGAGATCGCCCGCCTGCAGGCGATGCTCGGGACGGAGGCAGCCGCTCCCTCGACGATTTCGGTCGAGATCGTGCCGATCGGCTCCGCGCTCAGAGCTGCCTGAGGAACCCCGCGAAGCGCATCAGCCCTTCCGGCCAGGGGCCATGGCCGCTCTCCGTGTTGAGATGGCCGGCCTCCCTGGCATCGATGGCCATCGATCCCCAGGAATACGCGAAATCCTCCGCCCGCTCGTAGGTGCAATAGGGATCGTTCCGGCTCGCGACGAGGAGCGACGGGAAGGGGAGCGGGTCGCGGGGCAGGGGTGAGAAGGCGGGATCGATGGCGGGCGGCATGTCGCCCCGCTCGAGGTCGGGCATCGCCACCAGGAACGCGCCCCGCACGATCCCCGGCGGGAAGCGCGTCGCCGCCCTCACGAGGGTCGGCACGCCGAGGCTGTGGGCCACGAGCACCACCGGCCGGGTCGCCTCGCGCACCGCGTCCGCCAGGATACGGGTCCACTCGATCTCGCGAGGGCGCAGCCAATCCGATTGCGCGACTCGCTTCGCGGTCGAGAGCTTCTGCTCCCAGCGGGTCTGCCAATGGTCCGGGCCGGAGCCGCCGAGCCCGGGCACGATCAGGATGTCGAGATCGGACGTCTTCATCGAGACGGATTATCGGCCCGCCGCGCGGGCGTCGAGGCGGGTCAGGCCTCGTGTCCGAACACGCGCCGGAAGATCGTGTCGACATGCCTGAAATGGTGGCCGAGGTCGAACAACGCATCGAGCTCCGCCTCCGGCAGCCGCGCCGAGACGTCGGGATCGGCCTTGAGCAGGGTCAGGAAGTCGCCCTCTCCGCGCCAGACCGGCATCGCGTTGCGCTGCACGAACCGATAGGCATCCTCCCGCGAGACGCCCGCCTGCGTCAGCGCGAGCAGCACCCGCTGCGAGTGGATGAGCCCGCCGAGCTTCTCCAGGTTCCGCCGCATCGCCTCGGGATAGACGATGAGCTTGTCGACCACCCCCGTCAGCCGGGAGAGCGCGAAATCGAGGGTCACGGTCGCGTCCGGCCCGATCATGCGCTCGACGGAGGAATGGGAGATGTCGCGCTCGTGCCAGAGCGCCACGTTCTCCATGGCGGGCATCGCGTAGGACCGCACCATCCGGGCGAGGCCTGTCAGGTTCTCCGTGAGGACGGGATTGCGCTTGTGGGGCATGGCGGAGGAGCCCTTCTGCCCTTCCGAGAAGAACTCCTCGGCCTCCAGCACCTCCGTGCGCTGGAGGTGGCGGATCTCGATCGCGAGCCTCTCCACGGACGAGGCGATCACCCCAAGCGTCGCGAAGAACATGGCATGACGGTCGCGCGGGATGACCTGGGTCGAGACGGGCTCCGGCTCGAGCCCGAGCTTGCCCGCCACGTATTCCTCCACGCGCGGATCGACCTGCGCGAAGGTCCCAACCGCGCCCGAGATCGCGCAGGTCGCGACGCCGCGCCGGGCGAAGAGCAGGCGCTCCTTCGCCCGCTCGAACTCGGCATAGAACCCGGCGAGCTTCAGCCCGAAGGTCACGGGCTCGGCATGGATGCCGTGCGAGCGCCCGATCGTCGGTGTCATCCGGTGCTCGAAGGCGCGGCGCTTCAGGGCTGCCAACAGGGCATCGACGTCGGCGATCAGGATGTCGGCGGCGCGGGCGAGCTGCACGGCAAG
>CALMTJ010000240.1:7528-8799 GCA_937872715.1 uncultured Methylobacteriaceae bacterium | reverse complement strand
GGCCGCCGGGCGGCAGCGTCGCGAGCTTGGCAGGCCGCCCAGCCTTCGCCCGGAAGCCCGCGAAGGCCTCCTTCGGCCGCCCGCCGGCCGCGTCGAACGAGGCCGCGAGCGGTCCCTGGGCGGCGAAGCCGTTGCCGCCGATCCCGCAGGCCGCGACGACCTTGACGGGGAGCCCTTTCGACCGCGCCACCGCCACCGGCGCGATGCCGACGAACAGGAGGTCCAGCGTGCCCGAGGCGAGCGCCTGGATGGCGGGCGGTCCGGATTCGAACTTGGTCAGCGCCAGCTCGATCCCGGCTTCCCGCGTCCAGCCGGCGCCCGTCATGACGAAGAGCGGCGCCGCGCCGATGACTGGCACGAAGCCGACCCGGACGGGTGCTCCGCCACCCTGGGCGCGGCTGGGCGAGAGGAGAAACGGCGAGCCGAAGGCGGCCGAGGCCGAGGCGAGGAACGTGCGGCGGCTGCTGGTCATGAACTCCGTCTTCTGGCGGTGCAGGGGTGAAACAGTGTAACGGCTGCGCTCCCGCGCACGCCCGGAAGTGACCATGTCCCGCGCCCCGATCAAGTTCCGCCCCGTCCGCCGGCCGTTTCAGTCGCGGACCGGGACCGCCGAGGCGGCCTGACATGGCGCTCCTGTCCCGCCGCGAGTGGAAGCTGCGCTCCGCCGAGCGGGTAGCCGAGGCCGAGCGCGTCAAGACGCTGGCCCGGGAGGTATTCGCTCTGTCGCCGGAGGACGGCGTCACGGCGAGCGAGATCGCCTGTGCGGATCCGGGCTGCCCGGACATGGAGACGGTGCTCCTCATCATGCGGGCCGGCCAGCCGACGAGGGCCGTTAAGGTCCCGAAGAGGATGGCGGACGTGGACCGGGCCGATCTCGCGGCCGCGCTGGCCGCATCGCCCGATCGCTGAGGGAGGGCCGGGCCGAGGTCGCTTGCCGGTCGCCGGGCGGGCTGCGAGTGTCCGGCCCGGACAGGCTGGAGTTATCCATGCGTCGACGCAGGCGGACCCGGATCGTCGCGACCCTCGGGCCGGCCTCCTCCGATCCGGACGTGATCGAGCGGCTCTTCGTCGCCGGAGCGGACGTGTTCCGGATCAACATGAGCCACACCTCGCACGAGCGGATGCGCGAGCTCGTCCGCGCGATCCGGAACGTCGAGGAGCGGCTCGGCCGACCGATCGCCATCCTGGCGGACCTGCAGGGGCCGAAGCTCCGGCTCGGCACCTTCGCGGCCGGGCGGGTCACGCTCGGCAAGGGCGACGGCCTCGTGCTC
>CALMTJ010000240.1:7184-7518 GCA_937872715.1 uncultured Methylobacteriaceae bacterium | reverse complement strand
ATTCAGACCCGTCGCCCGGGAACGCCGCCCGCGTGCATCTTCCCCATCCCGAGATCCTGGGTGCGCTTCGGGTCGGCGACACGCTTCTCCTGGACGACGGGAAGGTGCGGCTCGTCGCGACCGCGGTCGCGCCCGAGCGCGCCGTGACGAGCGTGGTGGTCGGAGGCGACCTGTCGGACCGCAAGGGCGTCGCCGTGCCCGACACCACCATCCCGGTCTCGGCCATGACCGCGAAGGACCGATCCGACCTCGACGCGGCGCTCGATGCCGGCGTGGATTGGATCGCGGTGTCCTTCGTGCAGCGCCCGGAGGACGTCGCCGAGGTGAAGAAGGT
>CALMTJ010000240.1:0-7174 GCA_937872715.1 uncultured Methylobacteriaceae bacterium | reverse complement strand
GCCGCGGGGGGGGGGGGGGGGCGCGGGCGTCCCCCCCACGCCCCCCCGCCGGGCGGGGGGCGCCCCCCTGGACGAGATCATGGACATGGCGGACGCCATCATGGTGGCGCGCGGCGATCTCGGGGTGGAGATGCCGCTGGAAACCGTGCCCGGCATCCAGAAGCGGATCACGCGCGCCTGCCGCAAGTCCGGCAAGCCCGTCGTCGTCGCGACCCAGATGCTGGAATCGATGATCTCGAGCCCCGTCCCGACGCGTGCGGAGGTCTCGGACGTCGCGACCGCCATCTTCGAGGGCTCGGACGCCGTGATGCTGTCGGCCGAGAGCGCGGCCGGCAGGTTCCCCGTGGAGGCGGTCGGCACCATGAGCCGCATCGCCGAGGAGGTGGAGCGCGACCCGACCTACAGGAGCGTGATCGCGAACCAGCGGCCCGCCCCCGAGCAGACGGGCGCCGATGCCATCGCGGACGCGGCGCGCGAGATCGCCGAGACGCTCGACATGGCCGCCATCGTGTGCGGCACGTCGAGCGGCGCGACGGCGCTCCGGGTCGCCCGCGAACGCCCGCGGCCGCCGGTGATCGCCGTGACCCGCCACGTCGCGACGGCCCGCCGGCTGGCCCTCGTCTGGGGCGTCCACGGAGTGGTGACGGACGAAGCGCGGGATCTCGACACGCTGGTGGACCAGGCGACCGCCACCGCCTTGAGCGAGGCCTTCGCCGAACCGGGGGACCGCATCATCATCGTGGCGGGCGTGCCCCTCGGCACGCCGGGCGCCACCAACCTTCTCCGGATCGCCCGCGTACCGAAGCCGTAACCTTGCGGCGCGAGCCGCGTTGTTGTCGCGCTCCCGTCGCGAACCTTGCTCGCGTCAGGAGGCGCTCGAACGAGGAAACCATCACGATGAGACGTTTCGCTTTGGCCGTCATCGCGGCGGCGGCCTTGCTGGCCCTGCCCGAGGCCGTCCGCCCGGCGACCGCGGCCGAGACCGCCGCCCACTCCGCCACCGCCCTGCCGGTCGCCCAGGACGTAGCTCTCGGCGGGGTCGCGACCGAATATTCGCAATACCGCCGCTACGGCTACGGCCGTCGCTACGGCTACCGCCGCGGCTTCTACCCTCGCCGCCGCTACGGGCCGCGCTTCTATGGCCGCCCTTACGGCTACGGATACCGCCGGCCCTACCGCCGCTTCTACTACTGAGCGTCACGGGACCGGAGCCCGGCTGCGACGAGCACCGGGCTCCGGAACCCGCTTCGCAGGCAGCCGTTCTGGCCACGGCGACGGGAGCGTAGCCGCGATCCCGCGGCCGGCCCAGGCGGCGCGCGGGCGACATGAACGGCACTCGCAGGTCGAACGGACCCATAAGCTCGGCGGTGGCGACCCTCGGGATCGCTCTCGCCCTTTCCGTCGTGATGGGTCGCCGTCCGGAGAGGCCCAGGGAAGGGTCTGGCGACGAGACGTCGGCGGCCCGTCCCGATGCCGCCGCTCGCGAGCCGGGCCGGGGGCGTGATGCGTCTTCGCCCGACGAGATCCCGAAAGCCGGCTGGTGGGACATCGGCTGGCGGGTCTACGAGGAGATCGGCAAGGACCGCATCCTTGCCGTCGCGGCGGGCGTGACCTTCTACGGGCTCTTGGCTCTCTTCCCCGCCATAGCGTCCTTCGTTTCGCTCTACGGGCTGTTCTCCGATCCCGGCAGCGTCAACGAGCACCTGAACGCGATGTCGGGACTCCTTCCCGGCGGGGCGGTCGACCTGATCGGTGAGCAGGTCAAGCGCATCACCTCCAAGGGGAACACCGCGCTCGGTTTCGCATCCCTCTTCGGGATAGCCGCGTCGCTGTGGAGCGCTAACGCCGGCATGAAGGCGATCTTCGACGCCTTGAACGTGGCTTACGGCGAGACGGAGAAGCGGAACTTCTTTTTCCTCAACGTCACCTCGCTCGCGTTCACGCTCGCAGGGATCGCGTTCCTGATCGGGGTCGTCGGCAGCGTGGTGATCGTGCCGATCGCCCTCAAGTTCCTGGGTCTCGGCGGGATCGCCGATTGGCTCGTCTGGATCGGGCGCTGGCCGGCCATGCTGGCCGGCATCTTCCTGGCGCTGGCGGTCCTCTACCGATACGGCCCGAGCCGCGACAAGCCGCGCTGGCTCTGGATCACGCCGGGCAGCCTCGTCGCCGGCATCGGCTGGCTCGGCTTCTCCATGCTCTTCTCCTGGTATGTCGGAAGCTTCGGCAATTACAACGAGACCTACGGCTCGCTCGGCGCCGCGATCGGCTTCATGACGTGGCTGTGGCTTTCCTCCACCATCATCCTGGTGGGAGCCGAGCTCAACGCCGAAGTGGAGCACCAGACCGTACGGGACACGACGGAAGGAGCTCCACAGCCGCTCGGCAGCCGAGGAGCCCGCATGGCCGACACCGTCGGGGCGGCGCGGGCCTGACCGCCGACGAACGTTGTGCGCCGGCAAGGAACCGGCCGCGAACACACTAGTTACCGGACCATCATTCCCCGCCAGCCGACAATCACGAGGTTTCAGCCATGAGCGATGCACCGAAGGCGACACGCTCCAGCATCGCCGAGGATTCCGACGTGGTGGGCGACGCGCTCGGCCCGCAGGGTGGGAACAGTTCGAAATCGGGTGCCGCCAAGCCGGCGGACATCGCCGGCATCGCCACCAGCCTCGCATCCGACATTGCGGGCACCGCCGTCGATCAGGGACGCAACCTCCTGGAGAGCGCCAAAGGGCAGGCGACGAGCTTCGTCGGCGACAAGAAGAGCGGCGCTGCCCAGTCTATCGCAGACCTCGCGTCCTCGCTGCGCGGCTCCGGCGAATCTTTCGAGGACCGTCCAGGGATCCAGGCCTTCGTAGGAAGCGCGGCCGATGGGCTCGATCAGCTCGCAGGAAGCATCCGGGACCGGAGCTTCGCCGAGATCTATGCCGATATCGAGAGCTTCTCGCGCCGGCAGCCCGTGACGGTCGCGGCCGGTGCCGTGCTGGCCGGGTTCCTCCTCGCCCGCTTCATCAAGAGCTCGGCGGAAGAGCTGTCGGATACGGCGGCCGCAGCAGAGCGTGCGCGGCCGCGCTCCCGGTCGGCGTCGCGAGCCTGAGGACTGGACGGTGTCGACCCCATCCAACGCGAGCCTTCAGGAACTGATCGGCGACGCGCTTCGAAACGCGGCCGACCTGGCCAGCAAGGAATTCGCCCTCTTCAAGTCGGAGATGACCTCGAACGTAACCGGTCTGGCCAAAGGCGTCGCGATGTTCGCGGCGGCTGCGGTGTTCGCGGTGGCGTCCCTCATCTGGCTGACCCAGGCGATCGTCTACGGCTTGGAGCTCGTGATCCACTCCCGTTGGATTTCGGCCCTCATCGTGGGAGGCGCACTCGCGCTGATCGCGGCGGCTCTCGTCGTCGCGGGCCGGAACCTCCTGTCCGCATCCAGTCTCGCGCCGACTCGGACGGTGAATTCCATCAAGCGTGACGGCGAGATCCTGACGGAGAGGACGTCCTCATGAGTTCCGTAGGCGAGATCGAAGCGGAGATCGCTCAAACCCGAGCGAAACTCTACGACAACATCGACCGCATCCAGGACAAGCTGACCGTCGCCGGTATCGTGGACGAGATGTTGGGCTCGGCCGGAGTGCCGCGTTACGAGAACGGGCACGATTTCGTGCTCGGCCTCATGCGACGCCATCCCGTGCCGACACTGATCGCGGCGGCCGGGATCGGATGGTTCGTCTATCGGCTGAACCGCCGCTACGGCCGTACGGCCCAGCCGGCCGGTATCGCCGATGCGGAATTCGTCGAGGTCCCGGTCTTGAACGATGGGCGGACAAGGTCGTACGACCCCGACCTTCTTCCCCGGCACCCGAGCATCGACTCCATCGAGAGCCGAAACACCTACTGAGCCTGCGCGAAAGCCGGAGACGAATATGAACGAGGTCGACAACCATTATGCCGCGCAAGGCTCGCATGAGCCCGGACGCCCAAAATCCTCCTACGGCTCCGCGCCCGCCCCGAAGGGTGGTCTGGAAGGCGTGGCCGACCAGGCTAAGGCCGGCGTCGGCGCGGCCCGGAAGACGGCCGAGGACCTGATCGACAAGGCGTCCGAATGGGGCCGCGGCACCTACCAATCGGCGACGCAGGCGACCGGGGATGCCCGCCGCAAGTCAGCCGCCCAACTCGGCCGGCACAAGCGGACGGTCGAGAGCTTCGTCGAGGACAATCCCGTGATGGTCGGCGTGGTCGGCCTCGCGGTCGGGCTCCTCGCCGGGGCATTGCTGCCCGGCACGCGCAAGGAGAACGAGGTGTTCGGCCGCTACGCCGACGAGGCCCGCGAGCAGGGATTGCGTTACGCGCGCGACCTCGCCGAACAGGGCAAGCACCTCGTCGAGGAAGGCCTGGATAATGCCGGCCGCGTCGCCGAGCAGCAGCCGGAAGCCGGTCAGGCCTGAAATCCCATAGACACGCCCGGACGTGGAACGGCCTCGTCGTGAGATGGGCCGTTCCTAAAAGCCCGTTTTTGACCATTCCTCCCTCACGGGGAGGTGGCCGCCACAGGCGGCCTTCGAAGCACGCAGTCCCGCCGTCCGTCGTTCGAGGCCGATCTCCGATCGGCACCTCAGGACACGGACGATTTTGGGTTTCCACCGGGCCTGAGCTGGCGCGAGCCGGGAGGACGGCTCAGCTTTTCCGGACGCACGATCGCGGTAAGCCGGCCTTAACTTCGGCTCGGCAAGCTTGGCTTTAAAGACACGCGACGGTCCTCCCGATCCCGACGGCTATCCTCGTTCAGGGAATAGCGGGCTGCGTGTCCGGAGCGGTGGGCCATGCGCATCCTCATCCTCGAAGACGATCTCCTCACGGCCTTCGACCTGCAATTGATGCTGGAAGCCTGCGGGCATGAGGTCGTCGACACGTGCGGCACGGTCGCCGAGGCCGGCCTCCGGCTCCGGGACGATGTGGATTTCGCCTTCCTCGACGTCGACCTTCCCGATGGAAAGAGCTTCCCCATCGCGGCCCGGTTGAGCGAGCGCCGGGTGCCGTTCGCCTTCGTGTCCGGGTCCGACCGGGCCGATCTCCCTGCCGCCCTCCGGCACGCCGCCTTCATCGCGAAACCGTACGGGGACGCGGCCATCCGCAACTCGCTCGACGCGGCCGCCCTCCTGGCCGCCTGCTGACGTCTCAGGCGTCGGTGCGGTCTGGCGCGGTGACCGCCCGAGCCGTTAGATGACAGCATGCCTACGCCATCTCGTCCCGACATCCTGCCTTGCGGCGACAGCGCATTGGCCGTGGAGTTCGGCAAGGACATCGATCCGGCGCTGAACGCCCGCGTGCTCGCCCTCGACCGGGCCGTCCAGGGATTGCCGGGTCTGGTCGAGACGGTGCCGACCTACCGCTCCCTCCTCGTCCACTACGATCCGGTCCGCGTCGGTTTCGACGAGCTTTCCGCCACTCTCCAGGGGCTCGTCTCGACGGCCGGCGCCGAACCCGCGACCGGCTCGACGTGGACGATCCCGGTCGCCTATGGCGGCGAGCACGGGATCGACCTCGAGGCGACCGCCGGGATCCACGGCATCACGGCGGACGAACTCGTGCGCCGGCACGCGGCCCCGACCTACCGCGTCTACATGATCGGTTTCCTGCCGGGCTTCGCCTATCTCGGAGGGCTCGACCCGACGATCGCGACACCCCGCCGAACCAGTCCCCGTCTCAAGACGCCGGCCGGGACGGTGTCGATCGGGGGCGTCCAGGCGCTGGTCGCGTCCATCGAGGCGCCGTCCGGCTGGCACCTGCTCGGCCGCACGCCCGTCCGGAACTACATGCCCGGCCGCGATCCCGTCGTCCTGCTCGCCCCCGGCGACCGGGTCCGCTTCCAGGCCATCGATGCGGCGCTCTTCGCCGAACTCGATCGGGCAGCCGCGTCCGGCGCCATCGTGGCGGAGGTCTCGACCTCGCCATGACGGACCTGCTCGTGCGAAGCTGCGGGCCGATGTCGAGCCTCCAGGATGGCGGCCGGATCGGCGCGCAGCGCTTCGGCGTCTCCCGCTCGGGCGCCATGGACCTGCTGGCCCTCGCGCATGCCAACGCGCTCGTCGGCAACGGCCCGGAGGAGGGCGCGGTCGAGCTCGCGCTCCTCGGCGGAACCTTCGAGGCCGTCGGAGGCCCGATCCGGATCGCGCTCTCGGGCTCGGCCGCGCCCCTCTCCGTCGGCGGCGCTCCCGTTCCGCCGGGCCGCTCGGCCAGTGCGGCGCCCGGGGAGGAGATCGTCGTCGGCACGGCCCGGGCGGGCGTCTACGCCTACCTGGCGGTGGCGGGAGGGTACGGGGTCGCGCCGGCGTTGGGCAGCGTCTCGCTCCAGCCGCGCGCCGCCATCGGCGGCCTCGGCGGCCGGGCGCTCCTCGTCGGAGACCGCCTGCCCGTGAGGCGGGAGGCTCCTGACGGCCCGGAGATGCGGCTCGACGCGCCGCCGCTCGGTCCGGACGCGGCATTGCGAGTCGTGCTCGGGCCGCAGGACGACCATTTCGCGGCGGCCGAGATCGAGGCGTTCCTGTCGCAGACCTATCGGGTGTCAGCGGAGGCCGACCGGATGGGGTACAGGCTCGCCGGCCAGCCGATCCGGCACCTGCGCGGCTTCAACATCGTGTCGGACGGCCTCGTCGCAGGCTCCGTCCAGGTGCCCGGATCGGGCGTGCCGATCGTCATGCTGGCCGACCATCAGACGACCGGCGGCTATCCGAAGATCGCGACCGTGATCACGCCGGACCTGCGCGGACTGGCGCAGAGGCGGACGGGAGAGGCCGTCCGTTTCGCCGCGATCGACCTGCGGGAAGCCCAGCGGCTGGCGCGCGAACGCAGGGCGCTGATGGGAGACATGGCCGGCCGGGCCGTCCCGGTCCGGGCCGCCTTGCCCGATGTCGAGACGCTGCTCGGCCTCAACCTCGCCGGCGACGCGACGGATGCGAGGGCGTCCTCCTGAGGGCGAAGCCGGCCACCGTCGCGGACGGGGCAGTCTTTCGGCCGCGGCGATCGGCACGGCGCGTCGCCGGACGGGACGAGCGCACCTGACGCCATGTCCGGATTAACCAGGAGGCCAGGAGGAGGTCGGGACGGGTTGCCAATCGTGCTGCCGTGCAATTAAGGTCCGGACCCGTAAACGGCGGTCAAGTCTTCGCAGAAGCGG
>CALMTJ010000239.1:2574-9435 GCA_937872715.1 uncultured Methylobacteriaceae bacterium | reverse complement strand
GTTTCCGGTTCGGCGGTTAGGAGCTTCTACGGTATGAGTTGGTCCGTCTTGGCCGATCCCGATGGCGATCAGCTCCACCGGCGAGCGGGTCTCGATCTCCTCGATGACGAAGCGCAGGTGACGTTCGAGATAGTTGCCCGGGTTGACCGAGAGCGTGGAATCGTCGACCGGCGCGCCGTCGGAGATCACCATCAGGATGCGGCGCTGCTCGGAGCGGGCGAGCAGGCGGCGATGTGCCCAATCGAGCGCCTCGCCATCGATGTTCTCCTTCAGCAGTCCCTCGCGCATCATCAGGCCGAGGTTGCGGCGCGCCCGGCGCCAGGGCGCCTCGGCGGATTTGTAGATGATGTGGCGGAGGTCGTTCAGGCGGCCCGGACTCGGCGGCTTGCCGGATTGGAGCCAAGCCTCGCGCGATTGCCCACCCTTCCAGGCGCGGGTCGTGAAACCCAGGATCTCGACCTTCACGCCGCAGCGCTCGAGCGTGCGGGCCAGGATGTCCGCGCAGGTCGCCGCGACCGAGATCGGCCGCCCCCGCATGGAGCCGGAATTGTCGATGAGCAGCGTCACCACGGTGTCCCGGAACTGGGTGTCCTTCTCGTGCTTGAACGAGAGCGGCTGCTGCGGGTCGATGACCACCCGCACGAGACGGGCGGGATCGAGCACGCCCTCCTCGAGGTCGAACTCCCAGGAACGGTTCTGCTGGGCCATCAGCCGGCGCTGCAGCCGGTTCGCGAGGCGCCCGACGATGCCCTGCAGGTGCGACAGCTGCTTGTCGAGATAGGCGCGCAGGCGTGCCAACTCGTCCGCGTCGCAGAGCTCCTCGGCCTCGATCGTCTCGTCGAACTTGTTCGAGAAAGCCTTGTAATCCGGCCCCCTTGCCTCGCCCGCCCGCGACGGCGGCGGGCGCCATGCCTCGGAGGCTTCCTCAGATTCGAGCTCGTCCGCGTCGTCCGGCACCTCGCCCGCGGGCGCATCGGCGGATTCGGTCGCGCCCTCCTCCATGTCGTCGGGCGAGGTGTCCTGGAGGTCCGCCTCCGCGCGCTCGCCCTCCCGCTGCTCCTCCGTTTCCCCCTCGCCGCCCTGCTCCTCCGCCTCCGGCTCGCCCTCCTGGTCCGAATCGTCTTCGTCGCGGTCGAGCGCGCTCTCCTCCGCCATGTCGAGCGAGGACAGGAGATCGCGGACGGAGCGGCCGAAATCGCGCTGGTTCTCCAGGCTGCCGATCAGGCCGTCCAGGTTTCGGCCGGCCTTCGCCTCCACGTGGTCGCGCCACAGGTCGACGATCCTGCGGGCCGCGTCGGGCGGCGGAAGGCCGGTCAGCCGCTCGCGCACCATCAGGGCGACGGCGTCTTCCAGGGGGGCGTCCGCCCGGTCGGTGATGTCCTCGTACCTTCCGCCGCGGTGGTAGCGGTCGTCGATCACCGCCGCGAGGTTCCCGGCGACGCCGGCCATGCGGCGGGAGCCGATCGCCTCCACCCGAGCCTGCTCGACGGCGTCGAAGATGGCCCGGGCAGCCTGCCCCTGCGGCGCGTTTCGGCGGTGGACGGCCGCGTCGTGGCAGGCGAGCCGCAACGCCATGGAATCCGCGTGCCCGCGCACCACGGCGACCTCGTCCGGCGTCAGCTTGCGGGGCGGCTCGGGCAGCCGCGCCTTCCCGGCCGTCAGGATCGGACGGTCGGTCGCGAAGGTCACCTCCAGCTCGGGCGTGCGGGCGAGCGCCCGCAAACACGCCGCGACCGAGCGCTTCAGCGGCTCGTTCGGCGCCTCCTTGCGGTCGGCGGGCTTGCGGTTGGAGATGGTCATCGGCGGCGCCGGCCACGAAATGGAGCCGGTTCGAACCGGCACTCTCGCGTCATCACATCGTCCCAGGTGAACGGGCATTCAGCCGGCAGAGAGTCGCGGTCGCAATCCATTTCCGTGGAGGCGCGCACTCGTGCGTCCGTGTACCCGTCCGCCAGGGCTTCCGGCAGCCGCGACCTGAGCCCCGGATTCTCGCGCAGGACGCGCCGGACATGCTCGCGATGCGCCTCGATCGAATTGTCCCAGCTGCGGCTGCGGCGCTCCGGCTGCCCGTCCCACTTCAGCAGATGAAGCATGATGACCGTGAGCGCGCTCTCGAGCTTATCGAACTGCTCGCTTCCCAAATCCGCCAGCTCCTCCGCCACGTTCTCCGCGTCGATCTCGGCGAGCCGACCCGCCCGGAGCAGCGCCACCTGATCCTCCACCCAGGAATAAAGGTCATCCTCGTAGCGCGTGCATGGCGGCCCCGCGAGACCGCTCGCGTAAGTCGACGCGCCAGAGGGCCTGCGGTTCGAGATGGACATCAGCGGCGCCGCCGGGCAACCGGTGGGCCCTGCTCGTAGACGAAGGGTCGATCCAGGATGTCGTCCCAGCTGTACGGGCATTCGGCCGGGAAGCCCACCAGCGGCAAATCTGTTTCCGACGACGCCGCGAGGCGAGCTTTGGGGTAAGCGCGCCGCAACGCTTCGGCACGCTTCGACATCAAGCCGGGATTGTCGGCGAGCACGTCGGCATAATCACGGCGTTGAGCAGCGATGGAGTTCGCCCAACTTCGTGTGCGCTTCTCGGGCTGGTGATCCCACTTGAGCATGTGCGCCAGGATGAGCGCGACCGCGCTCCGGAGCTCGCGGTATTCGCTCTTACCCACGTCGCTGAGCTCCTCGGCCACGTTCTCCGCGTCGACCTCATCGAGCTTCCCGGCGCGGAGCAGCGCGACCTGCTCCTGCACCCAGGTGTAGAGGTCGTCTTCGTAGCGCGTGCGGGCCGGCGCCGCGGGCGGGCTCTGGTAGGCCGGTGCGCTCATGGGACCCTCCTGCGGGCGGGCGGGAGGCCGCCCGTCAGCTCAGCGCGACGTTGACGGCGCTCTCCGGCAGCTCCTTGCCGAAGCAGCGCTGGTAGAATTCGGCCACGAGCGAACGTTCCAGCTCGTCGCACTTGTTCAGGAACGTGACCCGGAAGGAAAAGCCGATATCCTGGAAGATGTCGGCGTTCTCCGCCCAGGTGATCACCGTGCGGGGCGACATGACCGTGGACAGGTCGCCGTTGATGAAGGCGTTGCGGGTCAGGTCCGCGACCCGGACCATCTTGCCGACGATGTCGCGGCCTTCCTTCGAGCGGTAATGCTGCGCCTTGGAGAGGACGATCTCCACCTCCTCGTCGTGCGGGAGGTAGTTGAGGGTCGTCACGATGGACCAGCGGTCCATCTGCGCCTGATTGATCTGCTGCGTGCCGTGATAGAGGCCGGACGTGTCGCCGAGCCCGACCGTGTTGGCGGTGGCGAAGAGCCGGAAGGCCGGATGGGGGCGGATCACCCGGCTCTGGTCGAGGAGCGTGAGCCGGCCGGCGCTCTCCAGCACCCGTTGGATCACGAACATGACGTCCGGGCGCCCCGCATCGTATTCGTCGAACACGAGCGCCACGTTGTTCTGGTAGGCCCAGGGCAGGATCCCGTCCCGGAACTCGGTCACCTGCTTGCCGTCCTTCAGCACGATCGCGTCCTTGCCGACGAGATCGATGCGCGACACGTGGCTGTCGAGGTTGATGCGCACGCAGGGCCAGTTCAGCCGCGCCGCCACCTGCTCGATATGGGTCGACTTGCCGGTGCCGTGATAGCCCGTCACGATCACCCGGCGGTTCCGGGAGAACCCGGCCAGGATCGCGAGCGTGGTCGGCGGATCAAACAGGTAATCCGGGTCGGTGTCGGGAACATGGGCTTCCGCGGCCGAGTAGGCCGGAACCTCGAGATCGGTGTCGATGCCGAAGACCTGCCTGACGGACACCTTCATGTCGGGTAGGCCGGGCGCGGCTTCGGGGGTGACGAGCATGGAACGCCTCTTCGGCCTCGTGTAGGAGTCGGAGGGCGTGCAAGAGCCCTGCCGGGGGCGGCCGATCGCGCCGCCTCTCCGTCTTAGCGAGGGGGGCCGCCGCGCGCAATTTTCCCGGATGCCGGGATGCCTCCCGCGCTCAGCACAGGCCGGCGGCCTTCAGGGTGTCGTAGGCCCGGATGATGTCGCGCAGGCGCTCCTCGTAGGAGCGGTCGCCGCCATGCGCGTCCGGGTGGAAGCGCTTCACCAGCACCTTGTACTGGGCCTTGATCTGCGGCCCGTCGGCGCCGTCCTCGAGCCCGAGGGTCTCGAGCGCCCGCATCACCGGTCCCGGCCTGCGCGGCTTCGGCGGCTCGGGCGCCGGGCGGGCGCGCTGGAACCCGCCCGGATGGAGCACGCCCAGCGGATCGAGGTAGTCGAACTCGGCCGTGTTCTGCGCGCCGTCGCGACGGCGGCGGCCCTGCCCGGCGCCCATCGACCAGGTCGGCCTGTGCCCGACGACGGCCTCCTTCTGAAAGGCCTGCACGGCGTCGTCCGACATGCCGGCGAAGTAGTTATAGGAGGCGTTGTATTCGCGCACGTGGTTCAGGCAGAAGCGGAAGAACTGCCCCTCGTTGCCGCGACCCTTCGGCGCCCGGTGCTGGCCGGCGGCCTGGCACCCGGGCCGTTCGCAGACCGGATCCGTCTCGCGCCGCGGCTCCTCGCATCGCGGCTTGATGCGGACCCGGTCGAACAGGGATGAGTTGACGCTCATCGGATGATTATTCAGGTCCGGTCGCGGATCGGCAAGGCGGGAGGGACGGCGTCGGTGTCACTGAGGAACTGGATCGCCGACACGCTGGAGCGCGAGCTTCGGCCGACCGGCCTCAAGGTGGACGACGAGTCGCACCTCCATGCCGGTCATGCCGGATCCCGGGACGGCGGTGAGACGCATTTCCGGATCGATGTCGTGTCGGAGATGTTCTCCGGCAAGAGCAGGCTCGAGCGTCATCGGATCGTCAACGGACTCCTCGCCGACGCGTTCGGCCGGCAGGGGCTGCACGCCCTCGCCATCAGGGCGCGCGCGCCCGGCGAGTAGGTATCCCGTCCGCACGTCAAGGAGTTGCCTCATGAAGCTCGCGTCCAGCCTCGTCCTCGGAACCCTCGCGGTTCTGCCTGCGGCCGCGGCCTTTGCCCAGGCGGAGGGCGACTTCCCGGCCTCCATCCTGTGCGATCCGTCGCCGCTCGCATCCGGCCCGGCCCGGGACACTCTCCGGGTGGCGAGGGCGGGCGGCCGGGCCAGCTATTCGCGCCGCCTCCCGGGGGGCGGCACCGAGACGGGGAGCGGCGTGCTCGCCGGCCGCTCCCTCACGCTCACCGGTTCCGGCCGGGGACCCGGGTTCAACTACACGGCCCGCTATGCCGGGGAGGCGAGCGGACGCGGCGGATTGCTCACCGGGCGGCAGAGCTGGACGCGCGGCGCCCGAACGGGCGAGCGCGCCTGCCAGCTCACGCTCGGCGACGGGCGCGGATAGGCCCGCCGTCGCGCGACACGCGCCCGGACTGGCAAGTTCCCGGAGGCCGGGCTAGGTTCCCGGCCGCTCACCCGGGGGCATGATGCTCCGTTTCGAGGACCTTTCGGCGGCCTCCGCCGACGTGATGAGCGCCGCGATGCTCGGCGACGGGTGGGAATCCGCCCTGTCCCGCCTCTCGCAGGCGGCCGGCGCGCGCGGCGTCGCCCTGATCCGCAACCGCGACAAGCGCCTGGTCGGGGCGCTGACCAACCGGGAGATCGCGGAGCCCATCGCCGCCTACGCGGCCGGCAAGGCGCCGGCGAGCTCGCGCCAGGTCCGGGTCAACCACGACCGCGACCACGGCTTCCGGCTGGATCACGACGATTACACGCCAGCCGAACTCGCCCGCGACCCGTTCTACCAGGATTTCCTCCGTCCCATCGGCATGTTCTGGCACGCCAACGCGCGCCTCGCCTACGAGCCCGGCGAGGAGGTGGCGATCAGCTTCAAGCGCGAGCTCGCGGCCGGTCCGTACGGGCGGGACGACGCGACGCTACTCGACGCGACGCTGCGGGAGATCAAGGCCGCCATCCGGATCGCCCATCGCGTGCTGGACGCGGAGGCGACCGGCATGGCCCGGATGCTCCACCAGCGGGGCGACGAGGTCTTCGAACTCGACAGCTGGGGCCGCGTGCTGCGCCATCATGCCGGGAGCGACCCGGACAACGCGCCGCTCCGCGTGCTGAACCGCCGCCTCGCGGCGCCGGACGGGCCGTCGCAGGCCATGCTCGACGCCTCCGTCTCCGCGGCGACCGCCCGGCCCGGGAGGCCCGCGGTCGCGGCCCTGACGGACGGCGCCGGACGGCGCGCCTTTCTCCAGGTCCTGCCCGTCGCGGGTTCGGCCCGGGACGTGTTCCGGTCGGCCGCGGCGCTCGGCGTGGTGCTCCGCCCCCGCGAACCCGGCTGCGTCCTCGGACGCGACGGCGGCACCCTGCGCGACATCTTCGGGCTCACGGAGCGCGAGAACCAGGTGGCGCTGCTTCTCCTCTCGGGGCGGAGCCCGGCCGAGATCGCGGACTGCCTCCAGCTCCGGACGGGGACCGTCCGGTTCTTCCTGAAGAGCGCGTTCGGCAAGACCGGGACGCAGAGGCAGGCGGAATTCGTGAGCCTCCTGTCCCGCCTCCTGCCTTAGGGGCGTTCTTGCGGGATCGCGGCCCTTTGAGGTAGGTCGGGCGGAGATTCGGGAGACCGTCTTGCTCAGCGCCACCCGTCCCGGGCAGGGACGCTCGATGCTCACGGTCGTGAGCGTGATGATCCTGATCGGCTGCGAGGTGTTCGGGGTCGCGATCGCCGGCGGCTGGGCGCTCGCCGGGCTGTTCGAACTCGGCGACGCGGTCAGCTACGGGCTGATGGCCGCCTTCTCGGCGGTCGGGCTCTACCTCATGTCGCAGCTGTGGCGGCGTGCCACGAGCCTCGAACACGGCTGACCTCTAAGAGCTTCGTGGAATCCACCATCCTCCTCATCC
>CALMTJ010000239.1:0-2564 GCA_937872715.1 uncultured Methylobacteriaceae bacterium | reverse complement strand
TCCTCATCCTGAGGTGCCGATCGGAGATCGGCCTCGAAGGACGCACAGCAATCGTGCGTGCTTCGAGGACCGCCTGCGGCGGCCACCTCAGGGCGAGGGAGGAATTCTCCAACATGCTCTTGAGGCCGGCGAGGTCACGGCTCCGATCTGCCGATCGGGAGTGTTAGAGCCGGCCGAGCCGGCCGCCATCGACCGCGAGCGACGTTCCGGTGATGAAGGTCGCGTCGTCGGATGCGAGATAGGCGATCGCCGCCGCGACGTCCTCCGCCCGGCCCACGTCGCTCTTGCTGATCTTCTCCACGCCCGACTTCACGTTGGGGTTGTCCCACAGCATGGGCGTGTCGATCGCCCCCGGCACGACCGCGTTCACCCGGATGCCCTTGGCCGCGCCCTCGATCGCGGCGGATCGCGTCAGGGACAGGATGGCGGCCTTCGCGGCCGCGTAGGGCGCGACCAACGGCGACGTACGCTCGGCGTGGACGCTCGACAGGTTCACGACCGCGCCGCCCTTCATGTGGAGGAAGGCCTGCCGGGTGAAATGGACCGCGCCCATCAGATCGACGCCGAGGATGCGGAACCAATCCTGCCCCGTGAACTCGGCGAGCGGCTTGAACAGCATCGCGCCCGCATTGTTGATCACGACGTCGAGCCGCCCGAAGCGGGCGAGCGTGGCCGCCACCGCGGCCTCGACCGCCGCCTCGTCAGAGACGTCGCAGGCGAGACCGAGGGCATCGGGCGCCCCGTCCGTCAGGAGCGTGGCGGCGGCCCGGTCGGCAGCGTCACCATGCAGGTCGGCGACCGCCACCTTCGCGCCCTCCGAGGCGAGCCGGCGCGCGGTCGCGAGGCCGATCCCGCTCGCCCCGCCCGTCACCACCGCGACCTTGTCCGCGAACCGTCCGGCCATGCTCATAGCGTCAGCTCCTCGGGATGCGGGCTTAGCTGACGGCTGACCGTGGCGCGCTTCGCCCGGTGCCGCAGCCCGCGGGCGAACGGGTCGTGGTATTCCGCCGGCGTGACGACGGGCACCACCAGGCACGCGCTCTGCGCCGGAAGGATCTCGCACCAATCCGCGATGAGCTGACGGTAGGCGGTGCCGACGGGCCGGATGTTGCGGTCGAGGTCGTAGAGGCCGAGCGGGTTCACGTTGCCGTTCGTCTCGCGGAGCGCGGAATCCCAATCCACCTGATCGGTCAGGGAATACCAGGTGAAGCCGACGACCGGGACGCCCGAATTGCGCACCCGAAGGACGTTGGCCCATTCCTTCCAGAGCCAATCCACCGCCTCCGTCCCGAGCGGACCCTGGTTGAGATTGGTCTCCGTGTGCATCACCGGCAGCCGGTAGCGGTCGTGGTATTGGCGGGTGATCTCGCAATAGCCGAAGATCTCGCCGGACGCAGTCGTGCTCCCGTCGCTCGCGACGCGGTGCTCGTTCGTCACGTAGTAATCGTTCCCCATGATGCAGCTATGCTTAAGGTTCACGTCCAGGAACCAGTGGTATTCTTCCCGGGTCATGCCGTTGTCGAGCAGGAACTCGTACATCTCCGACTCGACCCGCCGGCCGTAATTGAGGTCGAGCGACAGGAAGCGGCGCGCGTTGAGGATCTCGGCCGGCGTGATCGCCTTCGGGTGCTCGGCTTGGAAATATTCCGACGTCTCGCTCTGGATGAAGATGGCGTCAGGACGGACGGCCAGGATGGCGGACATCGCCAGGACGTTCGCCTTCACGATGTGCTTGAGGGCCGTGACGAAGGCCCTCTCGGACGACAATTGCTCGTTCCACCAGCCGTAGGCGGCCGAGAAGGTCGCGCAGACATACATCTCGTTGACGGGCGTATAGAGCTGGACCCACGGGAAGCGCCGGGCGAAGTCGCGCGCGTAATCGGCGAAGAGCCCGGGAAAGTCCGGGTTCTGGAAATTCCCGATCCAGTCCGGCACGCCGAAATGGCAGAGGTCGACGATGGGATTGAGGTCGAGCTCCTTCAGCCGGCCGAAGGTCAGATCGGCGAATTCCCAATCGTAGCGCCCGGGTCCGAGGAATGTCGTGTGGATGGGAGGGCCGTAGCGCAGGAACGAGATGCCGAGAGCGCGCACGAGGGCGAAATCGGTGCGCCAATGCCGGTAGAACCCGCAGGTCTCGAGTTCGTCGATCCGATGCGTGCCTCCCCGGATCGTCGGGTTCGAGTTCTCGATGCCGGTGGCGAACATGAAAATGGGAGCCGTCATCTATGAATCCTCCCCGCTCGCAGGCGGGACCGGGTTGACGGCCATCGCCCCATCGAGATCCGGCTCGCGCCATCAACTGACGAGCGACACCGACGGTTCATTCGCCCGGTTCGGCAGGGATCGCCGCTCTGTCGAGAGGGGAGCGGGCGCATTGACGGCGCCCCGCACCCCTCCTACGTCCCGCCCGCCTCATCGGGACGGATCATGATCGACCGCCGCTCCTTCTTCCGGGCCGCCGCCGCCGGCACGGCCGGCCTCGCCGCGTCCGGCTTCGCGGGTCCCGCCTTCGCGGCGGCCGGCCGCCGCTACGGGCCGCGCGCCCCGGTCGGCGGGGGCGCGCG
>CALMTJ010000238.1:12952-14775 GCA_937872715.1 uncultured Methylobacteriaceae bacterium | reverse complement strand
GGTGATCCATGCTGAACGTCGCGCAGCGCTTCCTGACGAACGCGCCCTGGATGGCGGTGTCGCCGGGCCTCGCGATCTTCGCGACCGTGCTCGCCTTCAACCTCTTCGGCGACGGCCTGCGGGACGCGCTCGACCCCCGGTCGAGGACCGGCTGATCGACCCCCAAGCGGGGCGCTGATAAGAGCCCGCGATGACCTTCTCGGCGCTCGATTCCGGTCTCGTCGGCCCGCTCTTCGCCACGGACGCGATGCGGGAGGTGTTCTCCGACCGGGCGCGGCTCGCCGCCATGCTGGAGGCGGAGGCGGCGCTCGCCCGCGCCGAGGCGCGGTTCGGCCTCGTGCCGCCGGAGCTCGCGGAGGCGATCTCCCGCATCCGGCCCGACGATCTCGACATCGCCGAAATCGGGGCCGGGACGGCGCTCGCCGGGGTGCCGACGATCCCGTTCGTCAAGGCGGTGCAGAAGCGGCTGCCGCCCGAGCTGGAGCCCGGCTTCCACAAGGGCTCCACCACGCAGGACATCCTGGACACGGCGCTCGTGATCCAGATGCGGCAGGCCTTCGGCCTCCTCGCCCTGGACCTCGACGCGGTCCTGGCGGCGCTGATGCGGCTGGCCGAGGCGCATCGCGGCACCCTCCAGGTCGGCCGGAGCTACGGGCAGCAGGCGCAACCGCTCTCCTTCGGGTTCAAGGCGGCCGTCTGGGCGGCCGGGATCGCGGACGCGGCGGGCGAGCTGCCGGGCCTGCGCAGACGCGTGCTGCGCGTGTCCCTCGCCGGACCCGTCGGCACCCTCGCGGGCCTGCGTGAGAACGGGCCAGCCGTGGCGGACGCCGTCGCGGCCGAGCTCGGCCTCGGCACGGCGCCTATCGTCTGGCACGCGCGCCGGGCCGGGATCGCGGCGGCGGGCGCCGGGCTCACCATCCTGATCGGCACGCTCGCCAAGACGGCGACCGACGTCGCGAACCTCGCCATGACCGAGATCGGCGAGGTCTCCGAGCCGCACGTTCCCGGCCGGGGCGGCTCGACCGCCATGCCGCACAAGCGCAACCCCGTATCCTGCACGGTGATCCTGGCGGCGCACGGGGCCGCGCCCGGGCTCGCCGCGACGCTGATGGCCGGGCTGGCCGCGCAGCACGAGCGGCCCGCCGGCGCCTGGCATGCCGAGTGGCACGCCCTGCCGCAGCTCTTCGGGCTGGCCTCGGGCGCGCTCGCGGAGGCGCGGCGGCTCGCCGAGGGGCTGGTCGTCCACCCCGACCGCATGCGCGCCAACCTCGACGCGACGCGCGGGCTCCTGTTCGCGGACGCGGTGGCGGCGCGGCTCGCGTCGAAGCTCGGCGGGGCCGGCGCGCACGGCCTCCTGGAGGTCGCGGCCGGACGGGTGCGGGACACGGGCGCGCATCTCCGGGACGTGCTGGTGGACGATCCGGCCGTGACGCGTCATCTCTCCCCGGCCGAGATCGAGGCGGCCTTCGATCCCGGCCCGGCCGTGTCGGCGGCCGACGGCTGGATCGGCCGCGTGGCCGCCGCGGTGGCGTCCGTGCGGGATGGGCTCGAGCCGGATACGGGAGGGTGACGTGCCGGTAATCAGCGTCAACGGGGTCGAGCTGCACTACGAGATCGAGGGGCCGGACGGCGCCCCGGTCATCGCCTTCTCCAACTCGCTCGGCACCACGCTCGCGATGTGGGACGCGCAGGCGAAAGTCTTGTCCGGCCGCTTCCGCTGCCTCCGCTACGACACGCGCGGGCACGGCCGCTCGGCGACGCCCGCCATCGGGTTCACGACCGACGACCTCGCCTCCGACCTCGCGGGCCTGCTGGACGGGCTC
>CALMTJ010000238.1:6783-12942 GCA_937872715.1 uncultured Methylobacteriaceae bacterium | reverse complement strand
CTGTCGCTCGGCGGCATGACCGGGCAGGCCCTCGCCGCCGCCCGGCCCGAGAAGGTGGACAGGCTGGTTCTCGTCGCGACGTCCGCCTTCCTGCCGCCGGCCGACCTGTGGCGGGACCGGGCGGCGATCGTCCGGGACAAGGGAATGGCGGCCATCGCCGACAGCGTCATCGGGCGCTGGTTCACGCCGGCCGAGCAGGCGAGCGCCGGCGCGCTCGCGACCCGCGAGCTCATGGTGCGGGAGGTCGATCCGGCGGGCTATGCCTTCTGCTGCGAGGCGATCGGCAGCATGGACCTGCGCGGCCGGATCGGCGCCATCCGGGCGCCGACGCTCGTCATCTCCGGAGCCGAGGACCCGGCGACGCCCGTCGCCATGGGAGAGGAGATCGCCTCCCTGATTCCCGGCGCGGTCTTCGCCGTCGTGCCGGATGCCGCCCACCTCATCGCGGTGGAACGGCCGGAGGCGGTGACGCGGCACATCTCCGACTTCCTGGGCGGGTCGGAAAGCTCGGACCGCGATCGCGTCCCGACGCCCGTGCCGGGCGATCAGTCGCCGGCCTTCGAGGCTGGGCTCCGCAACCGGCGGCACGTGCTGGGCCCGGAGCATGTCGCCCGGTCGCTGACGGGAGCGGGCGCCTTCGGGGCGCCCTGGCAGGACTTCATCACCCGCTATGCCTGGGGCGAGGTCTGGGGCGACGACACCCTCCCCTGGAAGACCCGGTCCATGATCGTCCTGTCGATCACGCTCGCGCTCGGCAAGGAGGAGGAGTTCAAGCTCCACGTCCGCCCGGCCCTGAAGAACGGCGTAACGGTTGCCGAATTGCGCGCCCTCCTCAAGCAAGGCGCCGTCTACGCGGGCGTGCCGGCCGCGAACGGGGCGTTCAGGTGGGCGAGGGAGGTGCTGGGCGATGAGCTCGGGTGAGTCGCTCTGACCGGAGGCAGGTGCTGCGTCCTTCGAGGCCGAGCTTCGCTCGGCACCTCAGGATGAGGAGGTCGGACAGCCTGCCACACGGCCTCATGCTGAGGTGCGAGCCGAAGGCGAGCCTCGAAGCACGCACGACCGTCGGATGTCGACCTGTCAGATGCCCCAATAGGGCGTCGCGTTGTAGTAGCGGTGGACGTGCTCCTCCCAGTCCCGGCTGAAGGACGGGTCGGCGCGATCGTCGCGCCTTGTCTCGTCGCGCTTCGGCGCGCCGCGAAGCTGATCGTCCGTGATGTTCAGCTCGTAGCCGTCGAGGTCGGTATTGTAGGTCAAGACGCCCCAGGGGAGCGTGTGATGGTCCTCGCCCAAGCCGAGGAAGCCGCCGAAGCTCATCACGGCGTAGACGACGCGCCCGGAGGTCTTCTCGATCATCAGACGCTCGATCGTGCCGATCTTGTCCCCGTCCGAGCGCCGCACGGCCGTCCCTTCGACCTTGTCGCTCGCGATCAGCGAGTTGCCGCCGCGCCCGCCGGCCCGGCCCATATCCGTCTCGATCGTGTCTGTGCCGATGGCCATCTTCGTCTCCGTCCCTGCCCAGGCTGAACTCGGGGCCGGAAGGCGGGTTCCGGCCGTGGCGGCCCGTCGGATTCACGTGACGAGGCGAAGGCGCTAGCGTTCGCCATGAGGCTGATTCGCTCCGTCGCCGCCCTGGCCATGACCGGTCTCGCCTCGGCGGCCGGCGCCCAGGATGCCGGCACGCTCAACCCGAAGCCGCTGCCGCCGCTCGCGCGGCCCGGCGATCCGGCAACCCCCGCCAAGGAGCTGTTCGGCCGCAAGACCGATCCCGCCGCGATGTCGGCGCGTTCCATCGGGTTCTATTCGCGGGGCTGCCTCGCCGGGGCGGAGGCGCTGCCGATCGACGGGCAGACCTGGCAGGTGATGCGGCTCTCCCGCAACCGGAACTGGGGCCATCCGGCCCTGATCTCGTTCCTGGAACGGCTCTCCGGGCGCGTGCCGGACGTGAACGGCTGGCCGGGATTGCTGGTCGGCGACGTGTCCCAGCCGCGCGGCGGGCCGATGATCACCGGCCACGCCTCGCATCAGATCGGGCTCGACGCCGACATCTGGCTCACGCCCATGCCGGACCGGCGGCTGAGCCGGTCCGAGCGGGAGGCGATGTCCGCGACCGACCTCGTGCGGCCGGACAGGCTCGACGTGGACCCGTCACGCTACACGGCGGCCCATCTCCAGCTCATCCGCTTCGCGTCGCGGCAGCCGGAGGTGGCCCGCATCTTCATCAACCCGGCGATCAAGAGGGCGCTGTGCCGGGATGCCGGAAGCGACCGAGGCTGGCTGCAGAAGGTCCGGCCGATGTGGGGCCACAACTACCATTTTCCCGTCCGGCTCTCCTGCGAAGCGGCGGGCCAGCCCTGCGAGGACCAGGACCCGCCGGGCGCGGGCGACGGCTGCGGGGCCGAGCTCGACCGCTGGTTCGCGCCCGCCATGCTGCATCCCCGCCCGGGCCAGCCCCGCGCCCCGATCACCATGGCGGCGCTGCCGCCGGAATGCCGGCAGGTGCTGGTCGCGCCGTAGCTTCCGGTCGGGCGGCGATCGCCGGCTAATCCGTCCTGCGGTCGAAGGCGCGCCGGGCCTGCTCGATGCGGCCGTGGTTCTCGAAGGCCCATGTCCCGAGCGCGTCCACGGGACGGGCGAGGGAGCGTCCGAGGTCGGTCAGCTCGTAATCGACGCGGGGCGGGATCGTCGGGAAGACCGTCCGGGTCACGAGGCCGTCGCGCTCCAGCCCGCGCAGGGTCAGGGTCAGCATGCGCTGGGAGATGCCGCCGATGGAGCGCTTCAGCTCGCCGAAGCGCAGCGGCGGCCCTTCCCGCAGCAGCATCACGATGAGCACGGACCACTTGTCGCCGATCCGGGACAGGATGCGGCTGACGATCTGGCAGCGGCTCTCCGAATGGAGGTCCTCCAGGGTCACATCGCTGTGCGCCGGTATCATCGATGTGCCTCCTTGTGGACAGCGAGGTCAGTCACGTATCTAGCCTCGGTGCCGATTTGATACCATCCTGCAAAGGCCCTTATCATGAACCTCCTCCACGTCGATTCCAGCATCCTCGGCCCGAACTCGGTCAGCCGCGCCCTGTCCAAGGCGGCCGTCGAGAGGCTGAAAGGCGAGAACCCGGCCGTCCAGGTGACGTATCGCGATCTCGTGGCCGATCCGGTCGCGCACCTGACCGGCCGATACCTCGCGGGGCAGAGCCCGGACGTCCAGCACGATCAGGCCTTGCAGGAAGATCTGGCCCTGGGCGGCAAGGTCCTGGAGGAGTTCCTGGCCGCGGATGTCGTCGTGATCGGCGTCGCGCTCTACAATTTCACGGTGGCGAGCCAGCTCAAGGCGTGGATCGATCGCGTGCTCGTGGCGGGCAAGACCTTCCGTTACACGGATAAGGGTGCGGAAGGTCTGGCGGGCGGAAAGCGGGTGATCCTGACGGTCGCGAGGGGCGGCGTCTACCGCCCCGGTTCACCGCATGCATCGTTCGAGCATGCCGAGACCTACCTGCGGTCGGTCTTCACCTTCATGGGCATCCCCGAACAGGACATCGTGGTGGCCGAGGGCCTCGCGGTCGGCCCCGAGCAGCGCGCGGCCGCGACCAAGTCGGCGCTCGAGACGATCTCGACCTTGAAGGCCGCCTGACGGCCCCTCGCGTCGTTCGACCGGCCGTCGGGCGACGCGACGGACTGAACCGGGCTGGCTCAGGCCGCGGCAGCGATCCCGACTGGGCACGACACCCCAGTCCCGCCGAGCCCGCAATAGCCGCCCGGGTTCTTGGCGAGGTATTGCTGGTGGTAATCCTCGGCGAAGTAGAACGGTCCGGCCTCCCCGACCTCCGTCGTGATCGGTCCGAAGCCGCGCTCGGTCAGGGCCTTGCCGAACTCGGCCTTCGACGCCTCGGCCTCCCGCCGCTGCCCGGGATCGGCCACGTAGATGCCCGAGCGGTACTGCGTTCCGGAATCGTTGCCCTGACGCATGCCCTGGGTCGGGTCGTGGCCCTCCCAGAACACCTTGAGGAGCTGCCCGTACGACACGGCCTTCGGGTCGTAGACCACGAGCACCACCTCGTTCTGCCCGGTCATGCCGGAGCAGACCTCCTCGTAGGTCGGGTTCGGCGTGTGCCCGGCCGCGTAGCCGACCGCCGTCACCCACACGCCCGGCACCTTCCAGAACAGGCGCTCGACGCTCCAGAAGCAGCCCATGCCGAACACGGCCGTTCGCATCCCCTCGGGATACGGCCCCTTCAGCGGATGGCCGTTCACGTGATGGCGCTCGGCCGTCGGGATCGGGTTCGGGCGGCCGGGCAGCGCGTCGGACGCGCTCGGCATCTCGGCCTTCTTGCGGAACATGAACATGGCGCCTCCGATGATGTCGGCTGGAATATGGGAAGCCGGGACGCCGCTGTCGACGGCGTCCGGGCCGCGGCACGTCCGGTGCGACACGCCCGTCCGCCGCCGCGGAGTGTGTCGTCATGGCCCAAGAAGCCGCTGTCCTGTCCGGTCCCGAGCTCTCCCTTCCCTGCCGAGGCGTCCCGTATCGGGACAGGCCGCTGAAGCGGGCGCGCCTGCGCCCCGTCCGGCGCCGGGCAGCGGCCGGCAGGGGCGCCGTCATGAAGCAGGTCGTGGCGACGCTGTGGCTGGCCTGGACGCTCGGTATCGTGGCGGCCACCGCGTCGCTGGTCGGCAACGGCCAGCCTTCCCCGCCCAGTCTCGCCTCCGCATCGCAGCCGGAAGCGTCGGCCGGCCAGGACATCTGATCATGTCTCAGCGCAGCAGCGCCTCGTAGGTCGCGCCGCCCTCCCGGCGAAGCCGCTCGCCGGCCTCTCGGCCGAGCGGGACGGCATCCGCGAGCGGCCCTCCGACATCGGCGGCCCAGCTCCGGCTGCCGTCCGGCATGAACAGGAGCCCGCGCAGGCGGAGGCGGCCGCTCCCGGGCTCGGCGAGGGCCGCGACCGGCGTTCGGCAGGACCCGTCGAGCGCGGCGAGCAGGGCCCGCTCCGCCGCGAGGCTCGCGCTCGAGACCGGGCAGGCGAGCGGCTGGAGTGCGGCGATCAGCTCCTCGTCCGCCTCCCGGCATTCGATCCCGAGCGCGCCCTGCCCCGGCGCCGGCAGCATGGCGTCGACCTCGATCACCCCGCGGGCCTCGTCCGCGAGCCCGATCCGGCGGAGGCCGCAGAGCGCCAGCAGCGTGGCGTCGCAGGCTCCTTCCGCGAGCTTGCGCAGCCGCGTGTTGGCGTTGCCCCGCAACGGCACGATCCGGAGGTCGGGCCGCCTCAGGAGGACCTGCGCCGAGCGCCGGAGAGACGAGGTCCCGACCCGGGCGCCGGGCGGCAGGCCGTCGAGGTCGGACGCGGCCGGCGACAGGAACGCCTCGCGGGGATCGTCCCGCGGCAGGATGCAGGCGAGGACGAGCCCGGCCGGCAGCCAAGTCTCGACGTCCTTCATGGAGTGCACCGCGAGGTCGATGCGCCCGTCCAGAAGCGCGGCTTCGAGCTCCTTGGTGAACAGCCCCTTCCCGCCGATCGCGGAGAGCGGCCGGTCCAGCACCTTGTCGGCCACGGTCGTGATGGGCGCGATCTCCACCGCACCCGGTTCCGCGAGGGCCGGATGGGCCGCAACGAGCCGGTCGCGCACGAGATGGGTCTGCGCCATCGCCATGGGGCTCGAGCGCGTGCCGATGCGGAGGGGACGGGAGAGCATGGCGAGGCCGGTGAGGGTGCCGCGTCATTAGAGCAAGGCGGCGGTCGCCGCACCTCCGGCCGGCGCTCAGGACAGGATGCGGTCCAGCGCCGCCCGGTAGCGGGTCGCGACCGTGTCCCGAGTGCGATGCCGGCCGCCTTCGACCAGGAGGGCGCCCCGACGCCAGACCCGGTCCACCATCCGGCGCGATCCCGCGAAAATCCAGCTGTCGAGAACCTGATCGCCGCTCCGGCCGGCGAGCGAGGGATGGCCGAGGTCGAGGCTGACGATGTCGGCCGGGCGACCTGCCGCCAGGCCGACCGGAGCGCCGAGCGCCCGTGCGCCGCCGGCGAGCGCGCCGTCGAACAGCGCACGGCCGGTCGAGGCCCCCGCGGAACCGGCCAGCACGGCCCGCGCGCGGAGCGCCAGACGCTGCGAATATTCGAGCGATCGCAGCTCCTCGGCGGCGTCGATCAGGGCCAGGCTGCCCCGGGT
>CALMTJ010000238.1:0-6773 GCA_937872715.1 uncultured Methylobacteriaceae bacterium | reverse complement strand
ATGTTGGAATCCGAGCCGATCCCGAAACGTCCTCCGGCCGCCACGTAGCGGGCGGCCGGGAAGACGCCGTCGCCGAGCTTCGCGTCCGTGATCGGGCAGAGGCCGGCCACCGCGCCCGAGCGGGCGAGGCCGTCCGTCTCGGACTCCGTCATGTGGGTCGCGTGCACGACGCACCAGCGCTCATCGATCCCGACCCGGTCGAGCAGCAGCTCCACCGGGCGCGCGCCGGTGGCCGCCAGGCAATCCTCGACCTCTCGGATCTGCTCGGCCGCGTGGATGTGGACCGGACCGTCCGTCAGCGCAGTCAGGAGGGCGATCTCGTCCGGGGTCGCGGCCCGCAGGCTGTGCGGCGCGATCCCGAGCACCGCGTCCGGCAGGCCGGAGACGGCGCGGGCGCTCGCCTCGTACAGCCGGGTGAAGCGCTCGGGATCGTTGAGGAAACGGCGCTGGCCGTGAGACGCGGGCGCCCCGCCGAAATCCCCGTGCCGGTAGAAGACGGGAAGCAGGGTGAGCGCGATGCCGGCCGTCGCTGCCGCGGCCGCGACCCTGGCGCCGAGCTCGGCGAGGTCGCCGTAGGGCGAACCGTCCGGGGAATGGTGCAGGTAGTGAAACTCGCCCGCCCGGGTGAACCCCGATTCGAGCATCTCGGCGAAGGCCTGCGCGGCCAGCGCCTCCACCTCCTCCGGCCCGATCCGGTCCACGAACCGGTACATGGTCTCCCGCCACGTCCAGAAGCTGTCGGCCGTCCCGCCCCGCCGCTCCGACAACCCCGCCATGCCGCGCTGGAACGTGTGGCTGTGCAGGTTCGCCAGCCCCGGCAGACCGAGCCGGTGACGCTCGGCATCCCCCGGAGCGGCGTCCGGGGTCGCGGATGCGACGAGGCCGTCCGCGACCTCGATCCGGACGTCGCGCGCCCAGCCGTCCGGCAGGAGCGCCCGTTCGAACCACAATGCCGGCATGTCGGCCCTCTCCGCGTCCCGCACGCCTGGACAACGGCCGGCCGGTCATGTCCAGACGTGAGGCCGCCTCGGCGGCGCTGCCGGAGGAGAGGATGCGCTGCGACCGGGTGTGGACGGGCGCGAGGCTCGCCACGATGGCGCCCTCCGCCCCGGGTCTCGGCCTCGTCGAGGACGGGATCGTCGCGGCCCGGGACGGCCTCATCCTCCACGCCGGCCCCGCCAAGGAGGCGCCGGCCTTCGAGGCCGACGAACGGATCGCCTGCGCCGGCCGCTGGATCACGCCCGGCCTCGTCGATTGCCACACGCACCTCGTCCATGGCGGCGACCGGTCGCACGAGTTCGAGCTCCGCCTGGCCGGCGCGAGCTACGAGGAGGTCGCCCGGGCGGGCGGCGGCATCGTGTCGACCGTGCGGGCCACTCGGCAGGCCTCGGAGGCGGAGCTCGTCGCCTCCGCCCTCCCCCGGCTCGACGCGCTCCTGGCCGAGGGCGTCACGACGGTCGAGGTCAAGTCCGGATACGGGCTGTCTCTGGACGCGGAGCGCCGCAGCCTCAGGGCGGCCCGGGCGCTCGGCCGGCTGCGGCCGGTCTCCGTCTCCGCCACGTTCCTCGGCGCGCACGCGCTGCCGCCCGAGGCGGGCGGGGACAAGGCGGCCTATATCGAGGCCGTGTGCCGCGACATGCTGCCGGCTCTCGCGGCCGAGGGCCTGGTCGACGCGGTCGACGCCTTCTGCGAAGGCATCGCCTTCTCGCCCGCCGAGACGCGGCGCGTCTTCGAGGCGGCCCGGGCGCTCGGCCTCCCGGTGAAGCTCCACGCCGACCAGCTCTCGAACGGGCACGGGGCCGCGCTCGCGGCCGAGTTCGGCGCGCTCTCGGCGGACCACCTGGAACATACGGACGAGGCGGGCGCGGCCGCCATGGCGGCGGCCGGCACGGTCGCGGTGCTGCTGCCCGGCGCCTATTACTTCATCCGGGAGACGAGGGCGCCGCCGGTCGGGCTCTTCCGCCGGGCCGGGACCCGGATGGCGGTCGCGACGGACAGCAATCCAGGCACCTCGCCGCTGACCTCGCTGCTCCTCGCCGCCAACATGGCCGCCACCCTGTTCAGGCTGACGGTGGAGGAATGCCTGCTCGGCATCACCCGGGAGGCCGCCCGCGCACTCGGCCTCCTGGCCGAGATCGGGACTCTCGAGGCCGGCAAGACCTGCGACCTCGCGATCTGGGACGTGGAGCGCCCGGCCGAGCTCGTCTACCGGATGGCATTCAACCCCCTCCACGCCCGCGTCCGGAGGGGCGTGTGACCGACCGGCTTTCCCGCAACGGCCGTGTCAAGCGCGCGGGTGCGGTGTAGGAGCGGGTTCTCGCCATCCCGGCCCGGACCGCCATGCCGCCACGTCTCGACAACACCCGCACGGTCCGGGCCCGCACCGGGCCGGAGCTGGAGGCGAGGTCTTGGCTTACCGAGGCGCCGCTCCGGATGCTGATGAACAACCTCGATCCGGATGTCGCGGAACGTCCGGGCGAGCTCGTCGTCTATGGCGGCATCGGCCGTGCCGCCCGTGACTGGGCCTCCTTCGACCGCATCGTCGCCTGCCTGAAGGAGCTCGGCGAGGAGGACACGCTGCTGATCCAGTCCGGCAAGCCGGTCGGCGTGTTCCGCACGCACCGGGACGCGCCGCGCGTGCTCCTCGCCAATTCCAACCTCGTGCCGCACTGGGCCACCTGGGAGCATTTCCACGAGCTCGACCGCAAGGGGCTCGCCATGTACGGGCAGATGACGGCCGGATCCTGGATCTATATCGGCTCGCAGGGCATCGTTCAGGGCACCTACGAGACCTTTGTCGAGGCGGGCCGGCGCCATTACGGCGGCTCCCTCGCCGGGCGCTGGATCCTCACCGCCGGCCTCGGCGGCATGGGCGGGGCGCAGACGCTGGCGGCCGTCATGGCGGGCGCCTCGTGCCTCGCGATCGAGTGCCAGCCCTCCCGGGTCGAGATGCGGCTGCGGACCGGCTACGTCGACGTCCAGGCCCGCGATCTCGACGACGCGCTCGCCATCGTCGAGAGGTCCTGCGCCGCCCGGACCCCGCTCTCCGTCGCGCTTCTCGGGAACGCGGCCGAGATCCTGCCCGAACTGTTCCGGCGCGGCGTGCGGCCGGACCTCGTCACGGACCAGACCTCCGCCCACGACCCCGTCAACGGCTACCTGCCGGCGGGCTGGAGCCTCGCCGAATGGGAGAGAGGGCGGGAGCGGGACCCGGCGGAGGTCGCCAGGGCCGCCCGGGCGTCCATGGCCCTGCACGTCCGGGCCATGCTGGATTTCTGGAAAGCCGGCGTGCCGACCGTCGATTACGGCAACAACATCCGCCAGGTGGCGCTGGAGGAGGGCGTCGCGGACGCCTTCTCCTTCCCGGGCTTCGTGCCGGCCTATATCCGGCCGCTCTTCTGCCGGGGCGTCGGGCCGTTCCGCTGGGCGGCGCTCTCCGGCGATCCCGAGGACATCTACCGCACCGACGCGCGGGTGAAGGAGCTGATGCCGGATGCGCCGCATCTTCACCGCTGGCTCGACATGGCGAGGAAGCGAATCCGCTTCCAGGGTCTCCCGGCCCGCATCTGCTGGGTGGGTCTGGGCGACCGGCACCGGCTCGGTCTCGCCTTCAACGAGATGGTGCGGACCGGCGAGGTGAAGGCCCCGATCGTGATCGGCCGCGACCATCTCGATTCCGGCTCCGTCGCCTCGCCCAACCGGGAGACGGAGGCGATGCAGGACGGGTCGGATGCCGTTTCCGACTGGCCGCTCCTCAACGCGCTCCTGAACACCGCGTCGGGCGCGACCTGGGTCTCGCTCCACCATGGCGGCGGCGTCGGTATGGGCTTCTCGCAGCATGCCGGCATGGTGATCGTCGCCGACGGAACGGACGAGGCCGCGAGGCGGCTCGAACGCGTCCTCTGGAACGACCCCGCGACCGGCGTGATGCGTCACGCCGATGCCGGCTACGCGGAGGCGGTGGCGTGCGCGGCCGAGAAGAGGCTGAACCTGCCGTCTATGGTATGAGCACGCCGATCGGCGTGCCTCCGAGTCGGGACAGAACGGCTCGACGACACCAAACCTCCTCATCATGAGGAGCCGACCGGAGGTCGGCCTCGAAGGACGCACAACGCTTGCGAGTGCTTCGAGGCTCGCCTTTTCGCGAGCACCTCAGCATGAGGACGCTGGTGGAAGCTGCGCTGGCCTGCGTCAACTGGCCCGCTTCAGCCGACCTCCCGGCTTCGCCGGGGCGCGCCGGGCGGTCGGGCGGGGAGCATCGGCGGCCTTGTCCTGCGCCTTCGGTCCGGCCGGCGTCTCGACCGGCGCCGCCGCCTTGCCCTTGGCCGGACGCTTCCCGCCGGCCGCCGCCGGGGCCGTGGCGGCGCCTTCGGCCGAGATGCTGCGGCGGAGAGCGTCCATAAGGCTCACGACGTTGGTGGGCCGCTCGGCGGCCGCCTGCGACTTCACCGGCTGGTGGGCCTGCTTGGCCTTGATGAGCTCGAGCAGGGCATCCTGGTAGCGGTCGGCGAAGCGCTTCGGGTCGAAGTGGGACATCTTCTTGCCGATGATGTGGGAGGCGAGATCCAGCATCTCCTCCGGCACCGCGCCCTCGCCGATGTCATCGAAATAATCGGCGTCGTCCCGCACCTCGTAGGCGTAGCGGAGCGTGGTCGCGACGAGCCCCTTGCCGCGGGGTTCGAGAAGGATCGGCCGCTCGCGGCGGTAGAGCACGACCCGCCCGATGCCGACCACCTTCTTGTCCCGCATCGCGTCGCGGATCACCGCGAAGGCCTCCTCGCCCATGCGGCCGTCCGGAGTGAGGTAATAGGGAGTGTCGAGGAAGGCCTCGTCGATCTCGTCGCGCGGAACGAAGGTCTCGATGTCGATCGTGTGCGTCGACTCGATCGCGACCTGCTCGATCTCCTCCTCCTCAACGATCACGTATTCGTTCTTGCCGACCTGATAGCCCTTCACCTGGTCGTCGGATTCGACCGCCTCGTCCGTGTCGGGGTCGACGAGCTTGCGGCGGAGCCTGTTGCCCGTCTCGCGATGGAGAAGGTGGAAGGAGACGCGCTCCTTGGTGGTCGTCGCCGGGAAGAGCTGCACGGGGCAGGACACGAGCGAGAGCTTGAGATAGCCCTTCCAGTTGGCCCGGGGCGCTGCCATGCGGTACTCCATACGCGAACGCCCACGGGGCTATTCGGGCAACTCAACGTGACCCTCCGGGACTCGTTCCGGCACGGTCGCGGCGAGGTTGCGCCACCTCCCAGCCTGGACCAACTTCGCGCCGTGCTCAAGCTCGATTCAACGATCTCCGACGGGCCTCCGAAGGACGGGCCCGCCCCGGACGCGCTGGACCCGCGCGTGCTGCCGGGCGCGGTCGCGCTCCGCGACTGGCTGCTCGACGCCGGCGCCCGCGACCCCGATCCCGACCTGCTGCTCTCCGGCTTCTCCGAGCGGCTGATCGATCTCGGCGTGCCCGTCGACCGGGCGACCACCGCGATCGACGCGCTCCATTCCGAATATTCGGGGATCGGGCGCATCTGGATCCGTCACGCCGGGTCGACCTTCAGGCTGTTCCCGCACGGCGTCCAATCGACGGAGGTCTACGAGCGGAGCCCCTTCGCCTGGGTGCACCGGGAGCGCCGCTGGCTCCTGCTCGACCTCCCGTCGACGCCGGACGACGCGTTCGGCATCGTGCCGGAGCTCAAGGACGAGGGCTTCGCGCAATATCTCTGCATCCCGCTGATCTTCAGCAGCGGCTCCGCCAACGGCGTGTCGCTCGCGACCCGGGAGCCGGGCGGGTTCGGGGCGGCCGCGCAGGCCGTCCTGCGCTTCGTCGTCCCGACGCTCGCGGCCGCGATGGAGATCAGGGCCACGCGGCAGCGGCTCGACAACGTGCTGCGCATCTATGTCGGCGACGAGACCCATCAGGCCATCCTGTCCGGCGCCATCCAGCGCGGCCAGGTGACCCGGATCAGGTCGTCCATCCTGTTCGCGGACATGCGGAGCTACACCCGGATCAGCTCGCTCCTCACGCCTGAGGCCGCCGTCGACCTCCTGAACAACTTCTTCGACTGCCTCGTGCCGCCGATCGAGGCCGAGGGTGGGGAGGTGCTGAAATATCTCGGCGACGGCCTGCTGGCGATCTTCCGGGCGCGCGGCGACGATACCGGGGCGAGCGCGCAATCGGCGCTCTCGGCCGCGATCGACGCGCTGCTTCGCCTCGACGAGGCGAACCGGGATGGACGGTTCGCCATGCCGGTCGCGGTCGGCATCGCGCTCCATCACGGCGAGGCGGCCTACGGCAATGTCGGTTCCGGAAGCCGCCTCGACTTCACGGTGATCGGGCCGGACGTGAACCTCGCGAGCCGGATCGCGAGCATGAACAAGGTTCTGGGCGAGCCGCTCCTGATGTCGCGCGCCTTCGCGGACCACCTCTGGGGCGACCCGGAACCGCTCGGCTCCCACAACCTGGACGGCTTCGCCGAGCCGGTGCCGATCTTCCGCCTCCGGGCGAGGGACGTTCCGGAGCCGGAACCTCTCCTGTCGGCCTCCGGATAGCCGCCGACGGATCGGTTGCAGCCTCCCGGCGGGGCGCTATGCTGGTTGCTCCTGGGAGAGCCGAGATGGCCGCGATGCTGCGCCTCGCCGTGACGATCGTGCTGGGTCTCGTCTTGGCGGCGGGGCCGGCCGTCGCGATCGGGGCGGCCGCCGAGGCCGGTCCGGCCGGGCTCCGGGGCGACGCGCCCGACGGGGAGTTCTCGTCCTTTCGGCGCCGCGGCGGACAT